>JASJXV010000130.1 GCA_030123805.1 Gammaproteobacteria bacterium | reverse complement strand
GACCCCAATTCCCTTATCCGCCGCCGCGACGAAAACACAGCTCAAAGCGGGACCAGAACACTTCAAGTTCCAAATCTTTAAAGCCCTTTAACGTCAGCTCCACTTCAGTAGAGGGCAATCGCAGGTTGGCCAACTTTTGAATGTCCTGTGGCCCCAGACTAATATGCACCTGGCCGGTTCCGTCGGTAATCACAATGTGCGGTGGATCATCGCTGATCTTGATCTGATAATGCCGCTTGAGGGGACGCAGACTACGTAGAAACTCGGCATGGGTAATGGTCATAACCCGCCTAACCGTTTGCGTCTGTTGCGGCATGTCAGGCTGACTAACCTCCGGCGATGGGTGGCCACAAGGCAATGACATCACCCTCCCGAAGTTGATGGCGATCACGATCGGCGAGATGCATGATCACGCCGTTACACACGACCAGATGAGCCCGCTGCCTGGGCACCTTGAAGCGGTCAATCACTTCATGAATTGTGGTGCCGTCTGCAACCTCGACAGACACGGCGTGACCTTTTGTGCCCGCGGGCAAATAGGTCATCAAACCGGCAAAGAGTTTAAATTCAATTCGTACCACGATATCACGCCAGGCCCTGCACTGAACCCAGATAGGCTTCCATCAGGCGAGTTGGATCATCCAGCAGACGTTGTTTCCATGCACCCAAAGGTGCACGGCTGCAGATCAATCCTCGCAGCACCCCGATATGCTGGGTATAGCCTATGCTGCTTGCCCCGACCAGATGATCGCCGCCAAATTGCAGGTTGAGATAAAGATAACGGTCCTGGTCCAGCAAGACCGCACTGTCGCCGCCTTCGACTCCCATCCACTGACCAAAGGAGGATGAAATAAGGCCATGGGTATCGAGTATATTCATGTTAAGACTGCCCCGATGTACCACACTCCTGGCCTTGACCATGTTTGCGGCGGCAATTCGCCCATGTTCGACCGCAGTGGGCTGAATTGCCTGCACCACAAAACCGCCGGTGGGATGATCCCGCCCTTGCGCCACGTCACCGGCAGCAAATATATCCGCTTTGCTGGTTTCAAGATAGTTATCGACCAGAATACCCTGATCAATATCTATATCCGCGCCTTGCAGAAATCCGGTATTGGGCTGCACACCGGTTGCCGTAATCACCAATCCGGCGGCAAGGGTGTCGCCATTGTCCAGGCTGACAGACAATCCTGCCCCTTCCTGTTCAATGCCGCTGACGCCGGTACGAGTCAGTATGGTGATGTCTTTGCTCTCACACCAACGTTTGAGCAAGCCGCCGGCCGCCTCATCCATCATCCGCGGCACCATCCTGTCCTCACGTTCCACCACGGTCAGTTCAATACCGCGTTTATGCAGGGATTCCAGGATAATACAGCCAATGAAACCGGCGCCGATCAGCACGACCCTGGTTCCCGGCGTGGCGCGGGTGGCAATGGCGCGAGCATCCGCCAGGTTCCAGCAATTATGTACTCCGGGAAGATTAATGCCGGAAATCGGCGGTTGCACCGGCGTGGACCCGGTAGCGATTAACAGGCGGTCGTAATCTAGCGTGTCATGGGTGCTGAGCGAGATCACCTTGTCAGCAGGATTGATCGAGCTGACTGGCATCGACATAACATCGATTCGATTCCGGGCATAAAAGTCGTTTGACCGGCGCAGATAAGTGCCACTTTCGTCGATTTGCTCAACCAGCAGATAGGGAATAGCCATGCGCGAGTAGGGCGGTTCAGGCTCATCACCAATTAGCGTAATGCGGGCGGACGGGTCCAGATCACGTAGAGTCTCGCAGGCTGTAACACCTGCAGGTCCGGCACCGATAACAATGTGGTGCATGAACATGCTTCCTGATGAGTGTTAAGCCAGGCCAAGACGCTGGCGTGTGGCATCCGTCGGCACACCGTCAGCATCCCAGCCGCGTAACTGGTAATACTCCGGCAGCATCTGGTCTAAATCACAGACCCGCCCTGTTGCCGGACCTGTCTTGGCTGCATCCTTCAAGAAACGCTTGGGCAAGGTGTCATCCGCTGCGGTCATGCCAGCCCTTAGATTGAAGTCGCGCTCCATGTTCCAGATACGCTCACCCACTTCGGTCAGACGTTCCGCACTCCAGTCGCCTTCGCAAGCCGCATCGATCTGGCGTGCGATATCCTCCAGCGACCATGCAAACGTGGTGAATATACACAAGCCAGCGGAATCGACTACGGCAGTGGCATCCTGAAAGGCTTTGACCAGCGCGGCTTTGTTCTCGGTTGCCAGCGGATCTGTCTGCTCTGGAATGCCCAGGACTTCCGAAGACACAGTGTAACCGCGCAAATGACAGGCCCCGCGGTTGGATGTGGCATACGCCAGCCCCATGCCCTGGATACCGCGCGGATCATAGGCTGGAAACTCCTGGCCTTTAACCGTCATGGAAAGCTCGGGATGTCCATATTTTTCACACAGTCGTTTTGAGCCCAGGCCCAGGTCTTTGCCAAATCCCTCACCCGTAGCCGTGATCTCGGCTGCCCATACCAGTGCTTCGGCGGATCCAAAGGTCAGTTCAACGCCACCAGTTTGCTTCTTGGTGATCGCGCCGAGCTGGTACAGTTCCATGGCCGCAGCCAGGGTCGAACCGAATGAAATAGGATCATAACCGTCTTCATTACACAGATAATTGGCATAGGTCAGAGCGTCCAGATCATCTACCCCGATATCCGGCCCCAGCGCCCAGGCAGCTTCGTATTCCAGACCGCCGGAATTACCCCAGTATTCGGGCTTGTTCTCGACTGAGAAATGACCCTGATCAATCGTCGATATTCGGCCACAGGCAATGGTGCAAGCAAAGCAGCCCGCATTAGTGGTCAGATTGGGTTTGCCATCCGATTTGCGTGGTTCATGCATGGCTTCACCCGATACTTTGCTGACACCTTCGAACTGGACTTCGCTCATATTTCGCGTTGGCAAGGCGCCGACCTCATTGATCACATTCATCAACACCTGGGTACCATAGGTAGGCAGACCTTCACCGGTAACCGCACCTTCCGCCAGCACTTTTTTACCGGCGGTAACCGCCTGCATGAATCTGGCCGGGTCGTGAATATTGCCGACGCCCAGGGTGCCGCGCACTGCCACGGCTTTGAGATTCTTGGCAGCCATCACAGTGCCGACGCCGGATCGACCGGCTGCTCGATGCAAATCGTTGACAATCCCCGCATACAGACACCCCGCCTCGGCGGAGCGTCCCACCGCCGCGATACGCAACAGCGGATCCTGATGTTTATTGTGCAACCAGGCATCGGTGCTCCAGACGCTGGTGCCCCAGATTTCATCCGCAGAGAGCAACTCGACCTGATCATTGACGATATAAAGGTACACCGGTGTCGGTGCTCTACCCTCGAATATGATCATGTCCCAACCGGCGTTCTTCAATTCCGCCCCGATAAAGCCGCCCGAGTTTGAGCAGGCGATACAATGGGTCAAAGGACTTTTGGTCACCACTGAGTAACGCCCACCAGTAGAAGCCATGGTGCCGGTCAGCGGCGCAGTCGTCATGATCATTTTATTCTCAGGGCTGAGCGCATCCACCTTGGCATCGATTTCCTCCACCAGATATTTTGTCGCCAGACCGCGCTGACCCAGATACTCTTGCGCCCATTGGCGATTCAGTTCCTCAGTGGAACAGGCGATATTGGTTAGATCGATACGTAGAATTTTTCCTGTCCAGGCCATCGTTATGTGCCTCCGTATTGAGTGCTTGCCATCGCACCGGCATCCGTCTTACCGGCCCAGACACGCATTTTATCGTAACCCGTTTGATCTGCATCCACATAGGTAATGGCCGCGGTGGGACAGGCTTTGGCGCAAGCCGGGTCGCCACCACACAAATCACACTTAATGACCTTGCCGGTATCGCTGTTGTAATTCACTGTACCGAAAGGACAAGAGATGGTGCAGACCTTGCAGCCTACGCAAGCAGCATCAAGTATGACTTTTGCCCCGGTGCCGGCATCCAATGCGATGGCATCGACCGGGCAGGCCTGCATACACCAGGCTTCGGAACACTGGGTGCAGGTATAAGGCACAAAACGCCCTTCATAGTGAAACGTAAAGACGCGAATTCTGGATTTGGATGGATTGAATATGCCCTCCTTTTCCAGTGAACAGGCAAGTTCACACTGAACGCAGCCAGTGCACTTACCCGGGTCGATGAGGAGGGATCTCTGCATTTCGTTCTCCTGCTGTTGGATAACCAGCCTTTAAGGGCAATGCCCGGTCCGTTCTGCCTTCCTGAAGACGAAGCAATGTGCCGGCAGCACACTTCAGGTTATAACGGGATTTAACGGGCGTCAAACACATTAGGCAGATTGTGCACAACAACCAGCGCAAAGGAGCGGGATCGTCGTGGACTTCTCGGAGGACGAGAAGAACGCCATGTTCAGCGTGAAAGCTGCGCGGGTCTACAAGCTGTAGAAAATAAATCTGGCCGCTTTCCCAGGCTTGCAGTATTCTGTCTTTCTTATTCGCAGTCACTATTGCGGCTCACGGTTAGAAATTCAGGTGGGAGGAGTACGGCGTGTTGAAAACTATACTCAAGACCATAACCGCTTTCACACTAATGCTTTTGTTGGCGGCATGTGGTGTCGTTGGTTCACGACCTCAATCACAACAGCAACCACCAGAGCCAGAAGGGCTTCTTGGTGGATTGGCCTCTGGCTGGAATGAGTTTCGACCGGGAGGAGAAACCCGGTGTTCAGATGGTACGGAATACAAGTTCTACGTGCGTCCCGGAGATGCGAACAAGTTGCTGTTCTACCTGCAGGGAGGAGGAGCCTGCTGGACAAGGCAGACGTGTGATCCTGCGCTACAGCCAAGTTACAACATCAATTTGAAGAATTTCGATCCGACCCGCTATCGGGGAATATTCGAGTTCGATAATCCGGCCAATCCATTCAAGGATCATACCCTGGTGTTTGCACCCTACTGCACGGGCGATGTTCACATCGGTGCGCTTGACGCGGTCTACGAGCCGGTCACCGAAGATGGTGAGCTGCTAACGATATATCACAGGGGATTTGCGAACGTACAGGCAGTATTGGACTGGACCTATGACAAGATCAGGAATCCTGCGAAAATATTTGTCACCGGTTCGAGTGCCGGGGCAATTCCATCTCCCTACTATGCGGCTGTATTGGCGGAGCATTATACGAATTCACGGGTAACCCAGTTAGGCGATGCCGCAGGCGGGTATCGGCGTGATAATAGAGATTCACGCCCGAGTGACCGGTGGGGAACCTTTAATGAAATCAACAAGCAACCTGGTTTTGAGGATCTGACGCAAGAGGCTTTCAATTACGAGAAACTCTATATCCATGCAGCCAAAAAATACCCAGGCATAACCTTTGCTGAATACGATGCCGCGGAGGATCGCGTACAGAGGCGCTTTCTTGCCATCGGTGGCCAGACAGATGTCAAGCTGCTCGATTATCTGAAAGCAAACCAGGCTGACATTTCTGCTGAGGTGAGTAATTTCAAGTCCTACATTGCCGGGGGTGACTCCCACACGGTTCTGGCTCGTCCGGAGTTTTACACGTTCGAATCCAATGGTACATCAGTGCGCGACTGGGTTGCGCAACTCGCCGAGACGTCGACGGTTGCGAATGTCGTCTGCTCAGATTGCCGTTTGCCGGATTATGTGGGTGTGGCAACACCAGAATCACTCAAAGCACTCTGGCTTGGCTGGGAAGATGAGGACAGACAGGGTGTTAAGCCTTTTCGGATTTTCGACAATGTTTACTATGTCGGCATCGACTGGGTTTCAGCCTATGTGCTAAAAACCTCCGAGGGCTTGATCCTGATCGATGCCCTCTACGGCAAGTGGGTACAACGCCTCGTCTACAACATGAGGCAACTGGGGCTTGACCCTAACGACGTTAAGTATGTTCTGGTGACTCACGGCCACTTTGATCATGCCGGAGGTGCAGCCTTCTTCCAGGATCGTTTCGGGGCGAAGGTAGTGATGGCAGAGGAGGACTGGATACTTGTTGAACAGGATGCCGAGCATCCGTTCTTTGCGATGCAGAAGCCAAAACGGGATATCGTGGCGAAAGATGGCGATGTTATCGAGCTGGGGGATACCCGGGTCGAGCTGTATAATACTCCCGGTCATACCACCGGTGTGCTGACCATGAAGTATGACGTGAAAGACGGCGAGGATACTTATACCGCAGTAACACTTGGCGGGGTTGGACTCAATTTCACCGGTGTGGAGCGCACGGAAATCTACATCAAGAGCTATGAACGGCTACAGTCCATGCAGGAAGGGGTCAGTGTAAGTTTGCCGAACCATGCAGCCATGGCTGATGTGTTCAATAGAGCGGCACAACTGAAAGATCGTGCAGCCGGTGATCCCCATGCGTTCGTGGATACGGCTGCATATGCGCAGGGCCTCATTAAGTTTCTCGCTAACGCGCAGGAAAAACTGGTTGCTGAAAAAGCCGGTACGGCCAAAGATCCGCTGGAGGAACTCACCCGCGTTCTTGCTGACTAGCGGCTAATGGGTGGGAACATCTTACAAGGGAGGCTGATATGAAAGCGATTGCGATATTGATCGTATGCCTACTAGTGATCGGATGCGTGTCCACTACGAGTAAAGAATTGCAGAACACACAAGCAAATATTGGCATTGATGAGATCATCTGCAATTACGAGAAACCAATAGGGAGCCATGTGCCAAGACGCGTATGCCGGACTAAAAGTGAAATAGCGAGGGAGGCGGAAGAAACAAGAAAGGTACTTGAAGAATTACCAATAAAAACACGGACAAATTATTAAATGATTATCTTCGGACTCGTTCTACGCCACTGTGCCAACCGCATGCATCATAGCCGAAGGTTAAGCTGTGCCCGTAATGCGCATACCGGCGTGAGTTTCACCACAGATGTCTAGTCCTGGTATAACAGTTTGGCTATAGCATCCTGATAAAACATCATTTTTTCCGTAGAGACACCCACATAGGGAGAGCCAACACACATTGAATCTGCGACTGTCCAGGCTTGCTCTATTCTTTTTCTGACAAAATCGGATTTACCGCAAATTACAAATGTCCTCACCATATCATCAGGAACCAAGAGGGCAGCATTCTGATTGGATTGAATAGCCTGTTGTATCTTTCTGGCTTCTTCACCGAAGCCATGCGCCTCGAAAAAGGACTGATACTGAGCTGCACCTGCGTACATAGCAACAGTACCTTTGCCATCCTCTATTGCCTCTTTTTCATCCTCGTTCGGGGCACAGAAAAACCACAGGTTCAAATCAATTTCGCTGCGGTCACGACCGGCTTTATCAAGTCCTTTAGCCAGGTCTGGTTGAATATTCTCAACCGCCCACTCGACTGACCAGATAGGATGTCCCATCACGCCGTCTGCAATTTCTGCAGCCAATCGAACCGCAGGCCCCCGTAATGTCGCCAACCAAATCGGAATATTCTCTCTAAGTGGAGTTCCCATTGGCGCCAGTGAAGTGGCGTAGCTTGAATAATATTCCCCCTCAAAGGGTTCCAGGCCTTTATGTGCACCGTTAATGACATGTCGTATCGCCGCAATGGTTTCTCGCATATGAGTAAGTGGTTTTATTTCAGGAGCACCAAACAGGCCGGTTGTTATCGCAGCAACACTGGTACCTAATCCCAATATGAACCTGCCATTGCTTATACGGTCAAGATCTATGGCTGTCACGGCTGTTTCGAATGGGCTGCGGGCCGCGGCGATAGCAATACCGCTGGCAATCTTGATCTTTTTCGTGGCCGCAGCAGCGACGGCAAGGCTGGTAAATGGCGGACCCCATATCTGGGGTGAAAAAACACCCTCAAGGCCCTGATCTTCTGCCTGCTTTGCCATCAAGGTGATAATATCTGCATGAGCTGGCATTACCGTACCCCAGTATCTTCGCTGTTTTTTTCCTGATGCTGTCATTCCATCGATTCCTTCTTAACGTTGCGGATTTCTTAAATGTCAAATGTAAGACCTGACCCCAGTGACCGTCAATTGGTCATTTCTCGTCCACTACCGCAGTGGCTTCCACCTCGACCAAAAGCTCTTTCATTACTAGTGCCGACACCCCCACCATGGTAGAAGCCGGCTGATTTTCCTGAGTGAAGTATTTATCTTTTGCCTTTCTCATGGCCTTGCTTTTGTCACGATCCAAATCGACGACGTAGGCGTTTAATTTCACTACATCGTCAACATTGGCACCAGCGGATTCCAACTCCTTAATCAGATTGTTGTAAACCATACTGGCTTGTTCCTCAAAAGTATCTCCCACTCGCCCATCGGCATAACCTACTTGCCCTGATATATAGATGGTTTTGGTTCCGTTGTTGCTACAGGTAACGGTGTTGGTAAAACCCATTGGATGGGGATTGATAAATTCTTTTTTTAACATTTGTATTCTGCCTGGTTTGTTAAATTGGATTGATCTGTTAATTCCGGGGAAAGTTTACCTGATATAGGACCCCAAACACTTTATTTCCATCCGCTTCTGGCACTGGAGCCCTGGGGGAAAGGTCCAGCGGGCCATCGGAATCCAAGGGTCATCGCCAGGTTGATGTCTTCTGCGGTGCCGACACCCTCTTCAATGATCTGCATAGACTCTCTTCTAACCGCTGCCATTATCCGATTACCTATAAAGCCCTTATCGCCGGGGACATCCTTGAGAACGATGGGTGTCTTGCCCCAACTTTCACTCAGATCTACGATCAATTGAATGACATCCTCAGTGGTATCCTCTGTCCTTGTTATCTCGACCAGTTTCATGATATTTGCAGGACTGAACAGATGCATGCCGATAAACCTGTCCTTTCTTTCGGTAACTTCGGCCAGATCGGCAATGGTAAACATCGATGTGTTGCTGGCAAAGACCGCATCTTTGTTAACGATTGACTCCAATTCTGCCCACACCTTGAGTTTCAAGGGCTTGTTCTCGATCGCGCCGCCGTCTCCTCCGCCAATTGCCTCGATAATCAGGTCGCAATCTTTCAGATCTTCGACTTTTGTCGTGAAATTCAGCAGAGATAACGCCTCATCCATTCTTTCCTGGGTCATTTTGCCGAGTTCAACGGCCTTTTTAAAACCGAATCTGCTATTAATAATGACATCCCTGGCGTTATCACAGATCTCATCGCTCAAGTCCCTGACAATAACTTTCTTACCGACCTGGATTGCACACTGGGCAATACCGCCGCCCATAACACCCGCACCTAAAATACCGATACTCCTTACATCTTCAAGTTTCATGTTTCTATAACTCCTTACAGGATTAACTAATTCCGGGTGCTAATTGCGGAGACATCTTACTCAATTGGATGATCGCATTACACCGAGAATATTGAATCAGGCAAACTATCACCAATGGCTGGACATAGGCAAGTCTGCGCCCATATGA
>JASJXV010000129.1 GCA_030123805.1 Gammaproteobacteria bacterium | reverse complement strand
TGCTGTTGTAGTCCTTGCAGACAAATTACCATGTATGGCTTATCGTAGGCAAAAGAGTTCAATGATCCGATTGCCGATGTGGTTCACTCTAACTGAACTAAAGGAGGGGTGGGGGCACTGCTGTATCACAAATTTGTAAGGCGAGCTGAGCCGGATATTTACTCATGGGACACGCTGTAAACCCGGATACCTTCCAGGATCAGGATCGAGCTCACCAGATATTCTCCTATCTGCGCAGAGAAGACCCAGTAGGCTGGTGTCCTGAGCCCTGAGATGTCTCTCGCGCAGAGACAAATATCAATCACGAACTTTTTGTCTGGAATTTTCGTCTAATGACCCATGTTCCAGGCAAACAGTATAGCTGCTGTCAATGTCTCCCTCGTCGATTCCAGTTATTTCTATTGGCTTGAGACCAGAACCGATTGTACTATCACTTAATCCTGTGCACTTTGTTTCGGAGCCAGAGGTCTTGATCTGACTATCAGCAGTCCTACCCCCCTTTGACAAATAACCCCGTCAGAAAAACGGTTGCCAACGCACCCAAAATCAGAACAGTAGACATACGTTTTGATCTCACAGCACCTTACCAATTATCGATGCTAAGAACGGTTGATCTGGCGATAGAGGTTGAACGAGAGAACCTGTATATTTGCTCAATCTTTGAACTCATGCAACCAATGATTCCGAGCAATCGCTTTCCACTCAGAATTGAATAAATTTCCTTTGGCGTTTCCTTCAGGAATGGGCTCATCAATACTTCACTTGGTTTCTTGCCATACAGATACCGAATTTCTAACGGGTCATCTCTCCTCAGCCTATTTGCTAGTAATCTAACATCTTCGATTCGGCTGTGGTGGACTGTTAGAGGTTGTTTCTTCATCGATAGTCAAGGCTAATCTGGTAGGCACGATCACGAAGATTTCTTAAATCCCTGCTTGGTTGAAGTGGCTCATCCAAATCAGGATAAGTAAGATCGATCAGATCATATGTCATTTTATGAGCATAGCCATAATAAACAGGTCTTGTCAGCAATTCGAAGCTGGATCTCGCTATCTGTGCATTCTCAAACGCTGAGGCACGCAGTTCTCTGTAAAGTGAGCTATTTTTGTCACCATTTTGAAGAAGAATAAGTTGTGCTTGGAGTGTATGTAGCGCCAAGCGCCCCCGCACAAAGTTCTTTATTGGAGCAACCAGACTATGTGGCCCGCTGGTACCGATTTGTGAAGGCTCACTTTCTCCATCAGCCTTCAATCTGAAACTATCAATTGCAGCTTGCGCCCATTTTGAAGAATGAGTCAGCCTGGCTAAGAGCAACTGCGCGTAGCCGAGATTGACGACATCACCATATACTGCTGAATACACTTGATCGACCAGCTCTCTTTCCATCCCGGCAACATAGTAGTAGGAGGCTACTATCGATTGCCAATTGTCTCCCTTACGAACCCTAGGATCAGATTCCCACAGTTGGATTTCACTACGGAAAAAATGTGTATCGACAGGAGTAAATTCAGTTTCGATGACCAGAAAAAGAAGACGCAGCACCCTCTCCTGACGGGCATCGCGATTACTCTTAGATGGAAGGTCATCAGATTCCCGATTTACCTCGAGCACGATCTGTTTCAACAATTTTCTGAATTGAAATAGCTCGCCGTGTAAGAAAGCTTTTAACGCATCCAAATACAGAACGTACGGTGAACTTTCCCTATTTGCATAGATGACTTGCAAGGATTCCATTTGCAATTCGTCCACAACCATTCCAGAAGCGTCTACGCCCGTCTCAAACTCCTTTCTAAGACTGGCTCGTTTTTGGATCTTACTTTCTATACTCCCAATATCCGAAACCAAAGGTAGGCTCCAGATATTAGCTGTATTCAGTAAAAACAGAATTGAGATTAAGGCGCGTGCCATACCCAGTCCACTCCTGGATTCAAAGGTACATTTGGCATTAGAGTGCCCGTCGAGTTTACGGTAGTCCAATAATCAGTGTAATTCCCTCTGTACTCGTAACGCATACTTCTCGCTCTTGTCAGTAGTGATCGCATAAACGGCATTTTCCCGGTACTTCAATAGTTCCAGTTCAGCAGTACCAATCCCCCATTCATGCAGCGCTTTTTGTGCCAGAGGTTCAATTCTCGCTGCCTGCTGTTCAGGCGTCGATTGATAAAAATCGCTCACAGTCAATTACTCCGCTGCTGTTGTAGTCCTTGCAGACAAATTACCATGTATGGCTTATCGTAGGCAAAAGTGAATTCTCTCACCATCGAGTCACCAGCGGGAGCGAGGTATCTCCTTTCAGGAGAAAATATCCGCCGCGGCCCGCTACACAAATTGAGTATTGCGATATCTTGACAAGACGCGCCTCGACAATGACACTGCACCAACTAAAACAATAATAAAGGTGATCTATGAGCGATATCGATCGATTAGCCCTGTCAAACCCTGATACCTTCCAGGACCAGGATCGAGTTCACCAGATATTTTCCTCCCTGCGCAGAGAAGACCCGGTCGGCTGGTGTCCTGAGCCCTATGGCCGCGGTTTCTGGGCGGTGACCAAATACCAGGATATCCAGTACGTCTCCAAGAATCCCCAGCTTTTCAGTTCCGATGGCCATCTTGGTGGCATCGTACTGGAAGACCCGGATGAAGTGGCTGCCCGTGTCAAAGCGGAACGTGGCATGGAACCGGAACGCATCGGCATCTTCGAGGGCGGACGCAGCATGATCACCATGGACCCGCCTGAACACACGGCTCATCGCCGCATGGTGGCGCCCGGTTTCACACCAAAAAAACTGGGTGCGCTGGAGGATCAAATTCGGGAGCGGGTAAATAACATTCTGGATCGAATCGCTGACAAGACGGAATGCGAGTTCGTCGAGTCCGTTGCGGCTGAGTTACCGATACAAATGCTGGCAGAACTATTTGGTGTTAACCAGGAAGATCGACACAAGTTATTTGAGTGGTCCAATATCGTCATCGGCGGTGAAGACCCCGACATCTCCTTATCCAGGGAACACGTGGTGAACGCCTTTACGGAGATGGCCATGTACGGGTTCGGGCTGGCTGAAGACAGAAAACAAAATCCAGGTAATGACCTGATCACCATGTTGGTACAACCCAATGCCGACGGTGAAATAATGAGTAACGAAGATTACATCAGCGCTTTTGTATTGCTGGTGGTTGCCGGAAATGAAACCACTCGAAACTCGATTAGCGGCGGGGTGCTGGCACTGTCTCAGTATCCGGAACAGTGGCAGAAGTTGCTTGCCGATCGGTCCCTCATACCCAGGGCCGTGAATGAGATAATTCGCTGGGTAGCGCCTGTGATCTATATGCGCAGAACCGCATTGGCGGATACAGAACTGGGTGGTAAACAGATTAAAAAAGGGGACAAGCTGGCTCTCTGGTACATGTCGGGCAATCGGGACGAAGAGGTATATACCGACCCGTTTACTTTCGATGTTACACGGGATGAGGCACGCCATCTTTCATTCGGTTACGGCCAACATCTTTGCATAGGTTGGCGTCTGGCAGAAATGCAATTGACAGTTCTGCTGACGGAACTGTTGGAACGCTTTCCAGATATCTCTGCGACCGGTCAGGTTGACAGGATGCGCACCAATTTTTTGAACAGCATCAAGCGAATGCCGGTAAACCTGCAAGCAAAGAAACACGCTGCTTAAATCGACGCGTTGCCTTTAAACGCCTGCAGCAATCTGAGATTACAGGCGCGGGCGCCTATCAAACCAGGGTTGTGCTGTTTCCATCTGACTCGCAATTTGCAGCAACAAACTCTCGTTACCGTAGGCGGCGGCAAATTGCACACCTACGGGCAGATTATCTTCGGTCCAGTGGAGCGGCAGGGAAATAGCCGGTTGGCCCGTCGCATTGTAAAGATTGGTAAATCCCCAGAACTGAACGAATCGATCATGATAGGTATCGATGTCTTCCGATTTGGTATCTAGCCAACCCAGGCGTACCGGAGGCTGTACCAGGGTCGGGCTTAGTATCAGATCGTAATCTGCAAAGAAAGCTGCCACTTTACGGGTCGTCTGATGCAGAAACTGCACCGCTTTTGCATAGATTTCTGCTGAGGTCTTGCGCCCCCTGATCGCAGTACTCAATGTCAATGGCTCAACATCTTCGGCGCTGAGCTCTCTACCCAGGGCTTGCGCTCGCGAATACACCGTATTGGCAACATTTGCGGCCACCAGCACCGGCGTCGCCCTGCGGAATTCTCCTCTGTCAAAGTCGGGAAATGCAGTCTCCACCCTGTGACCCAGTTGCTCGCACAGTGCTATGGTATTTTCAACTGCCGCTTTGCAAGCGGGATCCAATTTGGCTCCCGTCATGGGATCCAGATCAACAGCAATTTTCAATTGCCCTGGATCTTTTTTACATTCGTCCAGAAAGTTACCCTCAAACCAGGGGGCATGGTAGGGATCGCCAACAGCAGGACCGTGAGTCGCATCCAGAAACGCCGCACTGTCACGAACGGTACGGGATACAACATGCCCTATGGACATACCACCCCAGCCTTCCCCAACATCTGGTCCAAGGGGCGTTCGCCCTCGACTCGGTTTTAATCCAACCAATCCACAACAGGACGCGGGAATACGAATTGAACCACCACCATCGGTCGCATGTGCAGCGGGTAGAATCCCTGCTGCTACCGCTGCTGCAGCCCCGCCGCTGGAACCACCGGTGCTATGCTCCGTATTCCATGGATTACGGCAGGGACCCAAATGCCTTGACTCGGTACTGGCATCAAGACCAATTTCCGGTGTATTGGTTTTACCGAACAGAATCAATCCGGCCTCACGATAACGTTTGACAATGTCAGCATCATGATCCGGAACCACATCGGCAAACAAACGGCTGCCTGATGAACAGGGGACACCCTTCACATAATTCAGATCCTTAATAAGAAAAGGCACCCCGGCAAGGCGACCCAAAGCCGGGTCCAGCTTTTTTGCAACTTGTCTTGCCTCGTCATAGAAGCTGGTGACGATCGCATTAAGAAGAGGATTGTGTGTTTCTGTTCTGGCGATGGCGGCTTCCAGTAATTCCAGGGCACTCACCTCGCCCCGGGCAACCAGATCCGCCAGACCCAGAGCGTCATATTGTTCGTATTCGGTAAATTCAGCCACTATTTTTTCTCCTTTTACTCTCCTTTTACAATGCTCCCACAACTTTACCGTCATAGCCACTGGCCGACTGAATCAGATCAGTTCCGGATATCCCACTGGCAGATGTAGCACCAGTCATATAATATTAGCCGTTGAGCTAAAGAGATAGTCTGGTCAGTTTCTCATTACGCAGCATCTATCCACGGCCCGACGATGTCGCGCGGCTTAAAATAACAGATCACAACATCTACCGGACGGTAACGAATATCGTTTGGATTGCATTACGAGGGAGACATCCATGAGCCCTGCAAAGGACACAAACACGGCACGCAGCAGGAACGAAGACGGGGCAACAGAAGTCTCGCCGCCGTTCCCGGGTAATCGCGTGATGACAGATGGCAATAATATTGTCAGCCGAGTCGCCTATAAAGTGAATGGTGGTATCTCCATCTATACCATCACTCCTTCCTCACCTTTCGGTGAAGAGTGTGCAAAGCGCGCAGCGCTGGGTGAGAAGAACATGTATGGCGTCATCCCCCAGGTCTTTATGGCCTGCGATGAGGCGGCTGCGGCGTCTTTTGTGCAGGGAATGGCGGCAAAGGGTATCGGCTCCGCCACCTGCTCCTCCTCGCAGGGCATCCTGCTGATGATTCCCGAGATGTATAACTCTGCCGGGCAACTACTGCCTATTACATTCTATATTGGAGCCCGCGATCTTTCCCGCCACTCTCTGACCATTTTCGCCGGTCATAGCGACGTCTATGCGGTGAGGGATACCGGCATCTCGATCATATTTGCTGTAGATGCGCAGGAAGTGCAGGATATCGGCGCAATTGCCGAGCGTCTGAAGTGGGAAACCAGCCTACCCGTTGCAGTTGTATATGACGGCTTTCATACCACTCATCGCCAGACCCAGGTGCAGGAACTGGAGGAAGAATTCTTCCTGGCATACATGCCGCATGACAAGATTATCGCTCACAAGGAACGGGCGCTGGACCCGACACACCCTTCGATTTGGGGAACCAATGAAAATCCGGATGGCTATATGCAGGCCGGACTCGCCCAAAAACCCCATGCACTGGCAGTCAACAGGGTGCTTCCTGAAATCATGGAGGAATTCGCTACCCTGACGGGTCGAACCTACACTCCCTATGCGTACACAGGACATCCGCAAGCAACCGATGTGATTGTTGCCGCAGGAAGCTCGGTCACCACGATACGATCGACAATAAGACATCTGTTACAAAAAGATCCGGACCAGCGTATCGGTGTAATCAATGTACGCGCTTTCAGGCCATTCCTGATCCGTGAATTTATTGAAACATTACCCGCAGGTGTCGAGCGGATAGCCGTACTGGACAGATCAATGACCCATACAGCGCAGGATGAACCACTTTGCGCGGATGTTCGTGCGGCTGTCGTAAAAGCCATACAGGGCTTTGACGGTCTGCCTGAACTCGACCAGTTACCGGTGGTGACGGGCGGTATTTACGGTGTGGCAGGCAAGGATTTTCATCCCGGGTCAGTCATCGAAGTGTTCGAGCACCTGCACAAAATTGCCGCGACGGGAAAGGTCTGGACAGGATTCACTGTGGGCGTAATTGATGACCTGATGGGTACATCACTCCCGCCTGCTGAGGTACCTGACATCTTTGAGGACACAAACATCCGTCAGGGCCGCATCGTCGCCTATGGTAGCGATGGCACCGTCAGTATGGTCAAAAGCGCAGCTGAAATATGGGCATTCCAACCAAATCCTGAAGACGAGACTACCGGTTTACATGTCGCTTCAACCGCAGATTACGACAGCAAAAAAGCCGGTGGCGTAACGGTGTCCCATTTTCGAGTTTCAACGCAGCCACTCGATGAATGCTTCGGTGTACGTACGCCGAATTATGTGGCTGTCCACCATCCCGCGTTGCTCCACAAACAACATGGCATCCTCAGCGGAATCCAGGCAGGCGGTACACTGATTTTGAATACATCGCTCCCCGCTGAAGATGTATTTGCATCTCTGACACGCAGTCAGCAGGAAGTAGTGGTCAAAAAGAACGTTGAAGTATGGGTAGTAGACGCATTTCGTATCGCTGAAGAATGCGGTCTGGGAAACAAGATCAGCATGATCATGCAGCGCGTCCTGTTCGAGAAATTCGGCCTTATCGATTCTGATGCTGCCGATAAAGCCATGGAATCCGGTATCAAGAAAGCCTTTGGTCGCAAAGCCGCCGGGATTGTTGAAAGTAATATCAAAGCATTCCGGCAGGCAGTGATGTCACTGCAGCAGGCGCCTGTACCAAAGAAATTGAAGAAAGCTAAAAAAGGTGAAGCAGAAAAGGTAGCGACCCTGCTGACACCGATCCGGAAAACCGATCTCACCGTACCCTCACCCGATCCTGATGGTTTCAGGAATCTTATCCAGGGTCCTGGCATGTCAGGACGAGGTGATGAAGTGTCCGTGGGGGCCTACTACGCTTTTGCCCGAGGCGGCGCGCGTCCCTCCAACACCTGGCAAGGCCTTAGCCGCAGTTTCGCCACCAAATTACCCATTTTCGAACCCTTGAAGTGCAATGAGTGCGGTGATTGTGTGTTTATGTGTCCAACCGGCGGCGCACTGATTCAGGCCGTGCTCACCCCGAGACAACAGACAGAACTTGCAGAACTTCCACTGGGTAAAGTATTCCGAAATACCAGCGGTCTCAGCATGGATGCCACCAGCGGGTTTATGCATCTGGAGCGAATCCAGCCGGATGAGGCCTACGGTATTGCTGTTGACCCCAATCTTTGTACCGGGTGCGGTGTGTGCGAGGCCGTTTGTCCCAAGGATGCCATCAACCTGAGTACCATCGTACCCGGCATGACTAAGCGTCTTGAAGATCGAATGCAGATTCTGGATCGCACCCGAATTATCGGTAGTGATCTGGATATGAGTATAGATTTCGCCGCCAGGCGTCATACCACAGATGAAATGGGGAGCATGCCGAATTATGTGGGTACCTCGGGTGCCTGCGCTGGCTGCTACGAACCACTGTATGTATCCAAATTCCTGCAACTCTACCCCTATACCGTTATCACCAATGCCACCGGATGCTCTTCGATCTGGGGTGCACAGGCGTATGAAACACCCTATGGAACAGATCAGACCGGCTATGGCGCCGCCTGGGTAAATCCGCTGTTTGAAAACAATGCGGCCGTCGGTGGCGGCATCTCACTGGGAATACGAGCCGAGATCGACCAGACCCTGGTGTCCAGCGAGGTCGTGTTGAAAACCATAGAAGAACGGGCTGATCTCAAGGACAACATCACTTTCTCGGTTTTAAAGAAGCAACTGGCTTCACTTGACGACGAAAATTTTAGTTCCGGCACCACCCTGCGTGATCGATTTGACCGAGTGTCGCAGGTCAAGAGTGTACAAACTGCAATAGATGCGGCTCTCAAGCAGGTCCCTGAGACCGATAAAGCCCTCAATACCCATCTCAAGCTGTTGAAATCTACAGTGACTAGCCATCTCGATAAGACCACATTGATTGTGGGCGGTGACGGTTGGGCATTTGATATAGGACTACAGATGCTGATCCATGTGCTGCAATCTGATCTTAATATTGTGGTCATGGTCCTGGTCACCGACGTGTATTCGAATACTGGTGGCCAGATGTCAAAAGCAACTCCCCTGGGCATGGACACGCCATTTGCCCCGGGTGGAAAAGAGATAATGCGCTACCCGTTGGGACTGTCGGTGGCATCCGGAGGTAATTCTTATGTGGGACAGGTGAATCTGGCTTACCCTAATCACCTGATTACCACTTTCAAAAAGGCATTTGACTATAAAGGCCCTTCACTGCTTTTGTGTTACGTGCCTTGTATGACCGAGCAGAAGTTCCCGGAGATTCTGGTACCGGATCAAGCCCGGCGAGCGACTACAACCCGTTACTGGCCGCTGTGGAATTTTGATCCAACCGATAGCAGTTGGGATGTCGCGCACAATCCTGAAAGCCGACGAGAAATAGCCAAGTTTGAGGGTGATTTTATCGAAGACTTCTGTCGCTATGAAGGTAGATTCCGCTCGCAATTCGACGCTGACGGTAAAGCATCAGATTTGCTGGAGGCTCAGGTCGATGAAAACGTGCGGATCTGGAACCTGTTAAGGAAGAACGCCGGGGTCTTGTGATGGCTGACAGGGTTCTATTTGTTGGACAGTTATTTTCTGTAATCCAGCGGTGGTTCACGATCTCCAAGCAGCGCTGCGTATTGAAAATCCTCCCCGCGCCGTTCCAGGAGTTCCTGCCGGGCTGCAGTAATCACATCCGGATTCAGGAACAGATCAACGCCT
>JASJXV010000128.1 GCA_030123805.1 Gammaproteobacteria bacterium | reverse complement strand
AATTCAGTAAGCTTTGGAGGGTAGCCACAGTACCAGATCCTCCCACACAAAAATCAGGCCAAGCGCCACCAGTTGAATCAGAACAAAAGGCACCACTCCCCGATAGATAGTAGAGACACTGATACCATCGGGTGCTACTCCTTTCAGGTAAAAAATGGCAAACCCCACCGGCGGGGTTAGAAATGACGTTTGCAGACAAACCGCAAAAAGCACCGTAAACCAAACCAGATTAAATCCCAGATCAAGCACAACGGGTGATACTAACGGCAGGATAATCAGCGTTATCTCGATCCAGTCAAGAAAAAATCCCAACAGGAAAGTCATGAACAGAATTGAAACGATGATACCCGTAGGACCAAAGGGTAAGCCCTTCAACATTCCCTCAATTAATTCGTCTCCACCCAACCCACGAAGTACAACCGAAAAAGCAGTTGCACCAAGAAAGATGGCAAAAATATAAGCCGTGGTTTTAGTGGTTTCCCTAACCACTTCACTCAACATGGTCGAATTGAGCTGGTGATTCATTACTGCCAACAGGGTCGCACCGAACGCTCCTACACCAGCCGCTTCTGTTGGCGTGGCGATGCCGAAAAATATGCTTCCCAGTACTGCAAGAATCAATCCTGCCGGGGGCAATACTGATATAAATACCTGCAGCAGGAGCTTGGCGTCAACAGTCGGCGCATCATCAGGAACCGGGGCCAGCTCGGGTTTGAGGTAAGAGATTATAAGAATGTAGCTGATAAACAGAACCCCAAGCATTAACCCAGGGAGAAGTGCACCAAGAAACAGGTCACCCACAGACATTGCCAGGCGATCCGCCATGAGTACCAGCATAATACTGGGAGGCACCAGAATGCCCAGTGTGCCAACCGCACAGACAGTGCCCGTCGCCAACTCTGCCTGATACCCTTGCTGCAACATAATGGGCAACCCCAATAGTGCCAGCAACACGACAGATGCGCCAATTATGCCGGTAGATGCTGCAAGCATGATCCCGATTAGAGCGACTGTAACTGCGAGTCCACCCCTGACACGGCCAAACACTTTGGCGAAATTGTGCATGAGATTGTGCGCCACACCGGAACGGTCCAACATCAGCCCCATAAATACGAATAGAGGCAGGGCTACCAGCACCCAGTTATTCATAATGTCCCAAATCCGATCCACGGTCAGGGAGGTATAAGCCCAGTCCACATTGACATCGAGACCAAGGTCAATCCTCGCTACAATGCCAATAGCCGTAAACAGCACGGCCAAACCGCCCAGTACCCAGGCCACAGGAAATCCTGTAAAAATAAGCAGGATAAATGTCAAAAACATCAGGGATGAGAGGATATCGCCTGTTGTCATCCTGCATCCCCCTGCTCTCGAATTCGGTTCGGAAAACCAAACAGATAACATGACAAACGAGATAGCCGGGAAAACGCCGACAATCCCAGAAAAATAAACCCCGTTAGCAGCATTGATTTAATCAGCCAGCGGTGTGAAAGTCCCGCGGGTGACTCCGATCTTTCTGCCGTGGAGAATGAGTATTCAACAAAGGGTACGGCATAAATAACAACCAGTGCGATGAAAGGCAGCAGGAGCAAAAGAATGCCATAGAGTTCGATCCAGGCCTGCAGGCGCGCAGGCATCTTTTCACGAAACAGATCCACCCGAATATGGCTATCCGTGCTTACACCATAGGACAGTCCCATCAGGAAACCAATCGAATAGAGATGCCACTGAATCTCCTCAAATTCGATTCTGCCTTCACCGAACACATACCGCATCGTCACATTCAGTACCACTACCCCCAGTAACACTATCCAGATCCAGGAAACCGATTCGCCGATGCGTAGAACAAGTTTTTCAATAATATTGGACAGCACCGTCTGGGGGAGTCGTAAATGCCTCGACAACTCGTCCAGATCAATACGAAACTCTTCCTGGTGACCGGGATTATTCAAGAAATCAGATCTCTAAAAATCACGATCAAGAAATGCCAGGTCTTTCCAGCTTTTATAGGTTTTCATAAAAGCCAACTGAGACTTGTAGATACGATCAAAATCGGAGTCCCTGAGCGCTTCATCTGCAAGAACTTCCCGAGTGATCTGCTGCAACTGCCTTAGAATATCATTACTGAATTTGATGGGCGTAACACCTTTTGCTGGAAATCCTTCGATTACCGCCCCCTGCATGCCTTCTGATCTGGCGAGGTTGCGTGTTACTCCAGCGGTGCAGGCCATTTCGATCAATACCTGGTCATTGACGCTCATTCCTGCCCATACATCCCTGTTCACAACCAGATGAAAAGCAGTAAAAGTCTGATGCCACCCGGGGAAATAGTTGAATTTTGCCACCTTGTCAAAACCCAACATTTGATCCACCGCCGGGATTGAAAACTCAGTGGCATCTATGGCTCCTTTCTCCAATGCCTGGAATATTTCTCCACCCGGCAACATGGTAACTGAGGCGCCAAGTCTCTCCATGACTTTGCCACCTAAACCCGCAAACCTGATTTTCAATCCCTGGATATCAGCCAGTGTCTCGATCTTAAATCTGAACCAACCGGCAGTTTCAGGGCTAATTAAGCCACACAGTATTGGATGAATGTTGTGTGGCCGATACAGCTCTTCAGCAAGCATTTTGCCATCACCCTGAAAGTACCATGCCGTATATTCCCAGGGTTCCATGCCAAAAGGAACTGCTGAAATCAATGGTGTAGCCGGTATACGCCCCTGATCATAACCCAACCAGGTATATCCGGCGCTGATCTTGCCATCGCGGACCCCTTCAGTGATGCTAAATGGAGGAATTAGCGTACCCGGTTCAAATATATCAAGAATAACTCGACCATTGCTGGCTTGCTCCAGGGTTTCTGACACATAGACTATGTTGTCACCCAATGCAGGCAGGTTGGTGCTGAAGGCAACGGGAACACGCCATTTAATCTGCTCTTGCTGCTGATTTTCACCCACGTGTCTCTGAACTTCCGGTGCCTCATCCCGCAATGCCAGCGACGCCAGAAGCCCGACAGCAAACGAGGTTACTATGGCTACTAGCGCGGAGCGATTATTCCAAACCGGTCTGGCGTTGTTTATCAGACTTTCACGACTGTTTTGTTTATCCGATTCATTCATGCAATTCTTCTATATTTTTTGTTGCACCGCAGTGTCCTTGTTTAAAATTGTACTTGATTAAGATTGAACCTGTCTAAATTTGAGCGAATTAAATCACTCCAACGCGGCTACTTTACCGAACTTCTCTCTTGGCATTTGCTGCGCAAACGCCTGCCGTGTGTCTGGTTACAATCCAGAAGCGCCTACAATACTCAGCACCTCGTTACAACCGTCTTCAATCATGGATGCTCGTGCATCTCGCATAATTTTCTCCACGGGGTACTCCTTACTCAAACCGTTACCGCCAAAGATCTGGATAGCCTCGCTGGCGACTTCGAACGCTACTCTGGTGCAGTATGTCTTCGACGCAATTGAATAGTGCAACCTGGGAGTTCCTGATGCTACGTTATAGACGTGCACCTTGCGGGCGAAAGTACTGGCGGTCTCCACCTTGCGGAACATGTCGAATAGTCTTAGCTTGACACTCTGGTGCTGGTTGATGGCTACGCCACCCTGTATCCGTTCGCTGGCATATTGATTTGCCAGATCAAATGCGGATCTGGCCACACCGGAAAAGGATACGCCCATAAACGAATTGGCCAGGGTCAACTGCATATTTAGCGTATCTTTGTAGGTATCCTGGCCTACTACCATATATCCACCCGGTATTCTTACCTCGTCAAAAAAGATCTCGCCCTGGGGTAAGGCTCGCTGACCGATTTTATCGAGTGGTTTTCCTTTTGTAATACCGGGAAGGTCCAAAGGTACTACTGCGACACCGCCGCCTGCAAAGCCCTTGTCACCCTCGATGGTGCAAAACAACGCCGTGACTGTGGCGATGGGTCCATTGGATACCCAACTGGATTTCTGCCCCTGAATGATATAGTCATCCCCGTCTTTCCTTGCCACACAATTTGCCTTGAGGCTGGGATCCTTAAAGTGGGGTTCGCTCAGCGCCAAGGTGTCACTACCATGATCCGGCTCGGTAATTGCCCAGCATCCAATCTCCTGATTTCCGGGTGTAGCATAACGTTCGATCAGATCCTGCTGACCTGAAAGCTCTGCGTACATACCCATCATCCCGCGGCAAGCCAGACTCAGAGCGAGTCCGGCATCGCCCCAGGCTAATTCTTCCAGAATTATTGCCTGTATCCGAGCTTGCTGAGCTGGAGACATCTCGGAGTCTTCGAAATTTAGCCCGCCAATTCCCAGCGCGTCATACTTTTCAAAGGTATCCCACAACAGAGAGCCCTTGTTGATGACATCTTGCGGGTCTGATAATTTGTCCAGCTGCTGGCCCGCAGGTCGCATCACCTCTTCAGCAAACCGGTGCACGGTCGACTGTATTTCACCTTCTTCTTGGGACAGATCCACTTCAAAATCGATTGATGACATATTCCTATCTCCTGATGACAACGGTTCCTAACTGTACAAATGCCTGATCTGATATGAGTTGATCCAAGTCAGTAAACCCGGAATAAAAGTGCGTTGCTGCCGCATATTTCCAAAAGACTATTGATATTGATTTAATCACCCTGCTGTTCTTCCGCAGCAGTTCCGCAGATTCCTGAATTTTGTTTTTTTAGTGTCCTACGCTGTTTTCTGTTACCCGGCATGTAATTAATAGGTTTACGAATTAATCTGGTGACGTAGAATATAAGGTTCCCATTAGCATAAAGTGGTCTTTACAGAGAATAGCATGCCGGTTTTGGACTTGAGGAAAGCATCCATCAACGAGAATCTGGATGATCTCTACGAGATGCACAAAGAAGTTCCAGCGGAGGAGACAGGATTTAGGAATCCGGCCCATGGCATGGATTTTGAGGAATTCAAAGCCTATGTCTCGGGCCTTCCGGCCGATTCGAAAGGTGCCGTTCTCAGTGAGGGTCGGGTACCCATGACCACCTATTGGCTATTTGAAGATTCCAAACCGGTTGGCATCAGTCGCTTTAACCACATGCTAACTCCTGACCTTCTCAGGGAAGGTGGCCACGTCAGTTATGCCATTCGCCCGAACGCACGCGGGCAAGGTCTGGGTAAAAAAATACTCAAATTGACCCTGGAAGAAGTGAAGCATTTCGCAACCGGCCGGGTGCTGCTCACGTGTCTGTCGGACAATGATCGCTCCAGACACGTGATCGAAGCCAATGGCGGTATTATTGAAGCGTCACAGGATGAATCGATCTGCAGATACTGGATTATTATATAGTGTGTTGTATCCCGCCCTGCAGTCCCATCTGCTTAATATATGCCTGACCCGAGAGTGGCAATCAAACGGGTATGCTCAAGCGCCCCAATACTGCACTCACCGCAGTCTCTACCCGCAATAGACGTGACCCCAAGTTTACGGCTTGAAACCCCTTATCTAAAAAACCATCCACTTCCCCGGGCAGCAAGCCTCCCTCCGGTCCAATGGCTATTAACGAAGGTTTGACTATTTGTCCAGGCAAACGTTGTACCGCTCCCGGTTGCCCTATGTATGCTTGTTCCACAGCGTCATCGCCACTCATCAATTCCGTTACTTCGTTATCCAAAAATCTTTTAAAGCTGCGACATTTCTCCACCACTGGCATTCCGGTATCTCTGCCTTGCTCCAGCCCCTTGATCAGTTGTTCGGCGATAGAATCCGCTTTCAGCACCGGGCTCTGCCAAAAGCTCTTTTCAACTCGCTCTGAATGAAACAGGAAAATCTTTTTAACACCGAAACTGGTAGCATCCGCAAGAATACGCCTGATGACCAGTGGCCGGGGTAACGCCAGTAGCAGTGTGATGGGTGATGGCGTTGGCGGCGTTTCGTTGAGATCGACATCAAGCAAGACTTTCTTCGCGGTTATTTCACAAATAGATCCTTCACCCATGTTTCCATTCAAGAGTCCGACGCGAAGAGAATCTCCCTTACTGGATTTCAGTATTTTGTGAATATGATCAAGACGGCGTGAATCTGTGATCTCAACCCTTAATCCGGCTCCGGTAAAGTCTGCTGCTATCTCTTCCGGGGTAAATATTATGATATTCATCAGAAATTGCCTGCACGATCTGACGGGGGAAATATCTGCACCTGGTGGTGGCTGACGGAATTCTACTCTTTTTTCCGAATATCCGCCGACAAACCATGCAAGCAGCGATACGCTTTTCTGTTAGAGTATTTGCGCTGGATCTTTTAAACCTATGCAGTGTGACCGGTAACTCTATATAAATGAAGTTGCACAAATTTGTATCCCTGATGGCTATCCAGGGCCTGGTCGCTTGCGGTGGGAGCGGCGGTGGGAGCACAGCCACGCCAGCACCCCCCAGTAGCCCACCACCGGAAACCTTTTCGATCGGTGGTAGCGTATCCGGATTATCAGGTAGTCTGGTGCTCACCAATAACGCCTCGGATGAAGTGACGGTCGACAGCAATGGAGCATTCACATTTCCCGATGAATTGTCCTCTCAAGATACTTACCTGGTGGCAATCATCTCGCAACCGGAAAATCAACAATGTGAAATCACTGGGGGTGAGGGAACGGTTGACAATAACGACATAACCTCCATCCAGGTTGATTGTTTCACCGAATTTCAAGTCGGAGGTACAGTAACCGGCCTGACCGGTACAGTGCAGTTGACTCTCAATCAAACAGAGAATCTCTCCGTCACCGGGGACGGTCGTTTTGCATTCCTGACCACTATACCCAGCCAACAAGAGTATGTTGTAGAAATACTGGAACAACCCGGCGGGCAGTTATGTGAAGTCACATCAGGCACCGGTGTGGTTGATGCTGAGGATATAGATTCCATTGTTATCACCTGTCTCGATCTGTTCAGTCTATCTGGCACAATTACTTCTGCAGCACGTATTCAGGTAGACAGCGACGTGAACGATCCCAATGCCGTTTATGTTGATAACGGTTTCTTCGATATAGCGCAGCAGCTTACCAATTTTGTTACCCTGAACGGTTTCGCCAGTGCCGAAGGCACAGAGTTTTTCGGCGATAGATTTAAGACAGATTTTGATGAATTCGATGTCTACGCAATCCATCTCCAGGCGAACCAGACTGTCAGTCTTCAGGTTGTTGATTTCGATGGCGTCGACATTTTTCAGGGGGATCTCGATCTGTTTCTGTATGATGCAGAAGAAAACCTGCTCGACTCATCGATCTCCTTCACGGAATTTGAGCAAATAGTGGTGCCCAACGAAGATGATTACTTCATTGTGGTCGGTGCTTTTGAAGGTATTTCAAAATACGTATTGAGATTCCCTCCCGGTATTGCTGCAAACCAATTAACGGCAACAGGTTTTGCGGCAGGCGCTAACTTTGTTACAGGTGAAGCAATCGTCAAGTTCTACTCAGGATCGCATATTCAATCTCTGGTCTCTGAACGCGCCTTGAATGGTGAACCAATTAGACTAAACCATGCGGATACTGACCGCACAAACCTTGCTCACTTTCGGGTTGATGCTCCTCCTCCACCCGATCCCAAAGCATTGATGATTCCCTCATTTCGGGCCAAACTTGCATCGTCTAACCCCGAATCGTACAAAAAACTTCGCACCCTGGAGATGATCAAAAAACTTAGCGCCAGAGAGGAAGTACAATATGCCGTGCCAAATTACATCCGTCAGATAAGCCGGGTGCCTAACGATCCTGATTATGCACTGCAGTGGCATTATCCGGCCATCAATCTTCCCCAGGCCTGGGAGCTTACCACCGGTACACCCACAAGCGGCGACGTCATTGTTGCCGTAGTGGACACGGGTGTTTTTCTGGATCATCCTGATCTGCAAGACCAACTAATCGCCGGATATGATTTCATTAGTAGCCAGCAGATGTCTAATGATGGTGATGGCATTGATCCGGATCCGGATGATCCCGGTGATGGCGCGCAACTGTCTACCAGTTCCTGGCATGGAACTCATGTTGCAGGGACTGTTGCAGCCAGAAGCAACGATGGCAGCGGAACAGCCGGAGTCTCCTGGGGTGCCCGGATCATGCCGATACGTGTTTTAGGTGTGGGCGGCGGAACCAGCTTTGACGTTATTCAGGGTATCCGATTCGCGGCAGGCTTACCCAATGACAGCGGTACAGTTCCGCCAGCAAAGGCAGATATTATCAACCTCAGCCTTGGCAGCAGCGGCAGCTCCCAGGCAGAACAGGAGGAATTTAACGCCGTGCGGGAAGCAGGTGTCATCATAGTCGCTGCCGCTGGAAACGAAGGCAGTTCAGTCCCCTCATTTCCAGCATCCTATCAAGGAGTCATTTCCGTAAGCGCCACAAATTTTAACGGCAACAGCGCTCCCTACTCCAATTTCGGACCCCTAATTGATATTGCTGCACCCGGCGGTGATATGCGATTCGACGCAAATCAGGATGGCTATCCGGATGGCGTGCTAAGCACTCTGGTCGACGACGGCAGTGGCAGCCGGGAACCGGCGCTGGCCTTTTATGAAGGCACATCCATGGCGTCGCCTCACGTGGCCGGGACTATTGCTTTGATGCAGGCCGTATACCCGGAACTCACTCCTGATGATCTGGACTCACTGCTGCAGGCCGGTGAAATGACTTTCAGCTCTGGCGTAAACGGACGTAACGACATACTGGGTTTCGGAATTGTTGATGCTTTTAAATCGGTACAGGCCGCTCGGAGACTTGCAGGAGGTGGCACTTTACCCGCCACGCCAGCAGTCATCACGGCAATACCTTCTTCAATTATTGTGGAGAGCAACCAGGACAACCTGGAATTTACTCTGCTTAACGAGGGCAGTGAGCCTGCATCAATTGAATCGATTTCAGCAGATGCTACCTGGTTGATAATTGAACCCACTCTGGTCGACGACAACGGACTCGGCAAATATTCATTAGAGGTTGATAGAAGTGGTCTCACAGATATTCTCTATACGACCACAATAACAGTCAATATTTCCAATGGCAGTGAAACAATCATCCCTGTTTCCATGCTGGTGTCAGATAAGGACAGTCAGGGTAATTCCAGTGTGGTTTATGTGGTCTTGATGGATGCAGAGCAAAATGTGCTGCGCTCCAATCTTACAAGCCCGATCGCAGGAGGACAATTCGCATTTGAGTTTACCGATGTCCCCGAGGGAAGATATTTTCTGGCAGGAGGATCAGATGTGGATAACGACTTCTTCCTGTGTCAATACGGGGAAACCTGCGGTGGTTTCCCCGTGTTAGGAGCGTTCGACGAGATAACTTTGGCCGATGAGGACAAAGCAGGACTGGACTTTGTTATCGATATTCTGTTCAGCTCGGAAGCGGCAACCGCAACCAATCGTTCCACAGTGGAGATAGAATCAGTTTCACCAGCGGGCTATCCATGAACAGACGGGGTCGCCTAGACGGGGTCGCCTGGAC
>JASJXV010000032.1 GCA_030123805.1 Gammaproteobacteria bacterium | reverse complement strand
GCCTGGGATTGTTGCAGTCTATCTGGGGAGATCTGTGAATTAGTCAAAATCCAACTCAACCAGGCACGATTCGATGTACTCGAGATCAGGGATGACGGCGGGCTGACCATTCAATCGCACCAATAACAACTCAGTTTCAACAGTATCTTCCTGAGTTTCTATCAGTTCTTCAGGGGTCAGGTGCATCAAACGCGGCAATGCCTGGGCAACCAGAGCGAAATAGCGCACTGCATCTCTACCGCCCAGTGCGGAACAGATAACCAGGCTAGCTGATGCGACACTCACCAGCGAAAAGCTGGCGCCAGCGCTGGTGAGCATCTCGAACGATATCACGGGTACCTGCACCCCTCGCCAGCTTAATAATCCCAAAAACCAGGCTGGACTATTCTGGATGCGCTGCAATGGTTCATATGGAATTATTTCGGCTACTGTACTATTGGGCAATAAAATATTGTTCTTCTGTAACGGCACCAGAAACGTGGGTAATGCTTCGACCATTTCTGACATTGAACCTAACCTTTCCTCTGGGCCAACACTTCTTCAATAGTACTTATTAGATTGGATTCCTGGAATGGCTTGCCCAGATAACGATCCACTCCCAGTTCCATCGCCTGTTTCTTGTGCTTTTCTCCAGTTCTTGATGTGATCATTACGATAGGAAGATCTTTTATGCGATCATCATGCCTTACAGTCCGAAGCACCTCAAACCCATCCATGCGGGGCATTTCAATATCCAGCAACATGATGTCCGGCAGGATTTCCTGCAGCTGATCCATTGCATCTATACCGTCTTTCGCCAAAATGACATCCCACCCGTGACGTTCAATCAATCGCGACGTCACTTTTCGTACCGTTACTGAATCGTCAACTACCATCACAGTTCGAACCCGTTCTATTACCTCAACGGGTTCTTCAGGTACATACTCAGCTTCAATTCCGGATTCATAACTGGCCCTGAGCAACGCCATCAGGTCCAAAATTACGACAACGCTGCCATCACCCAAAATCGATGCACCCGATATTCCAGTCACTTCGTTAAATTGCGGGCCTATCGACTTAACAACTACTTCACGGCTGCCTATAACGCGATCTACCTGGAATGCCACTGCAATATCACCACTTCTGGCGAGCAGCACGGGCAGCAGCGCTATTTGTCCCTCCAGATCGGGATCTCCGGATTTCTCGAGCACCCTGCCCATATAGACTAACTTATAAGCCTGACGGGCATACTCAAATTTTGGCGCATCCGGTTGATAATACGCCTCTAACTCGTAAGGGCTAACGCGAACTATGCCTTCGATACTGTTCAGGGGAATCGCGTATACTTCATCTCCTACATTTACCATCAACGCCCGGGTAATGGATACTGTAAACGGTATTCGAATTGTAAATTCAGTACCCTTGCCAGGGGTAGAGTCGATGCTAACAGTACCGCCCAATTGTTTTATCTCGCTGTCTACCACATCCATGCCAACACCACGACCGGATATCTGGGTAAGTTTTTCAGCAGTGCTGAAACCTGCTCGCATAACAAATGACATTACTTCCTGGTTTGTAACCTGGGCATCTTCTGACAGCAGTCCTTTCTCTATTGCCTTTCGCCTGACCTTGTGAATATCAATGCCGCTACCATCATCACCTATCTTCAATACGAAATATCCGGCTTCCCGGCTCAATCTCAGACTTATCCTGCCTTCTTCCGCTTTACCAAGTTTTTTGCGCACTTCAATGGACTCAACGCCGTGATCGACTGCGTTTCGCAACATGTGTTCCAAAGGTGCAACTATTCGCTCGAGTACATTTCTATCAAGCTCACCCTCGATATTAAACGCGTCAAATCTGACTTTCTTTCCGAGCTCATCACTTATCTGTCTAACTATTCGACGGAGTCTTGGAATCATCCTTGAAAAGGGAACCATCGTTGTTCTGGTCAGTCCTTCCTGGATTTCATTACTGATCCTGGACAGTTGCTGCAACAAAATCTCAGCATCCCGACTCTTGCTTTTCAATGTTTCCTTATGCTCAAGCAAGTCCGATACACCTTCAGCAAGAGAACGAGAAATTTCCTGAAGCTGTGAATACTGGTCCATTTCCAATTCATCAAACTCAGAGTCTGGTTCACCGACCCCTCTGCTTCGAAACATTGTTTCACGTGATTCTGTTTCGATTTCCAGACGTCTGACTTGATCACGTATATGATCGATAGTTAATTCCAACTCGTCAATGTTGTCACCGAAGTCATTTATCTGCTGCTCAATGAGGCCACGGGTGATACTGGATTCACCTGCCATGCCCACGAGATCGTCGAGCAATTCAGCAGAAACTCTGACGACTTCCTGCTGCTGCGATGCAGCTTTAGGTGGTTTGGGCTCTTCCGCTTGCGGTTTTGATACTTTGGCGTCGGCAGCTGTTGCGGGAGCTGTAGCCGGGGAAACAGCCACATCCTCTGTCTGCTGTGCAGTGGGTGTGCGTGTAACCGAAGCGCGTTCTTTAGCAGTTGCCTTACCTGCTGCCATCTTCCGGTAAATTTCGATCCGGCGGTTTATTTCATCCTGACCCTTATTCAAATCAGCAAACAAGCGATCGTCAATTGGAACTTTGCCTTGCTGGACATTTATCAAATCAGTTTCAAAATTATGCGCAAACTCTCCCAAACTACTCAATCCGGCAAGCCTCGCACCCCCTTTGATTGTATGCAGATATCTGAGTAGATTGTTCAGTGGTACGGAATCAGCTCTCTGACCGTTCCACTGCAGAATGCTCTGATCAATGCTTTCGACCAATTCATCCGCTTCTTCAAGGAATATCGACAGGATTTCCTCATCAATCTCCTCTTCTTCTTGCTCCTCGACCTCGGTCTCGACACCCGGTTTCGGCTCTTCTTCTTTAGCCTCTTCCGAAGCTTCTGCCCTGTGATCCAATTCCAGCAGCAGATTTTCGTTGGGACGCAAATCTTCCGTTTGTTGTACGGCGGTCAGGAAATCAACCAGCTGTTGCTGACATGATTCAAATAGGGGGGGATCTGAATCAACTGGTGTCAATTCCCCATTTTTTAACCCACTGCAGACCAGCAGAATTCGATCACAGAGTTCTACCATTATTCTTTCGTCGGCAGTCTGAGCGAGTTTGGAGATGGAATTCACATAGTCGTATAGTTTTTCCAGCTCAAGGGAGTTGTGGATATCTTCTTTCCACTGTTGCACAACCGTATCCATGTTATTGAGACAGAGCCAGGCTTCCTGCACAAAATGAATTGGTTCTGCAGACAAAAGATCTTCTTCATCTGATTCCGACAGATTTTTTAGTGTGGTGATGATCGATTCATCGACCTTCTCATTTTGACCTGCTGCGATTCTATCGAGCGTTTCTATAAGATGGTCATGACCGCGTTTGAGACTGACCAGGACTATTTCAGCGGGGGGATGTGAGATTGACAAGGGACCAAAGGCTGCTCTCAGACAACTCACCAGTGAGTTAAGCTGTGTTTTCCCGGAATTATGCGATCTCTTAATTAAAAGATCCAACTCGACCAACAGACCGCTTAATTCATCAGCTTGCCACTGCGCCAGGATCGCATCGCTTTCTAAAAGGGAATCGATTCCATCAAAGCTGAATATCTGACTATCCTGTTCGACAGATTCGATTTCTGCATCACTGTCACCAACACGTGAACTCCTGAGATCTTCCAGCTCTGCCAGGAACACATCTGTGCCATCTATGGGTACCAATGTCAATAAATGCAGACTTCCAAGAGCTTCTGATATCAACTCATGCCCACGTTTCAAAAGTGCTGTAATCTGTTCATCGGTTTTTATATTCCTGTCGATTAGTTGGCTGGTCAGGCCATCCAACTGAACCGCGATAGGAGCAATGTTACTAATTTCAGCCATTGATGAACTACCCTTGAGGGTGTGCAACGCCGCTCGTAACTCAGCTGTAAAGGATATCGGTCCCCGTTCGGCGCGGGTAATGAAAGCTTCGAAAACCTGCATGAGGTCGGCAGCTTCGCCAACAAAAATGTCCACCAGATCCGGCTCGGGAGTTTCAACTTGTGCTGACTCCGCTGCAATCTCCTTGATGATTTCCACTTCCAGTTCTGCAACCTCAACCTGTTCACCAGTCTCGGTGATTTTATCCTGCACAACTTCTGGTTCAGCTGAGAGAGCTTCTCCACTTGCAAGTTTGCTTGCCCTGTCTTCGAGATCAGACAAGTCTACAGAGTTCTGTTTCTTGTTCTCGAAGGCTTCGGTGGCAACGGGCATTCGTTTAAGCACCTCATCCATCAAGGTGATCATTTCCGGACCAACCGTGATGGTCTGGTCCAGTACTTTAGCTAGCATGGTTTCGATTGCCCATGCCAATTCGCCAAAGACAGTCGCACCCACCATGCGACCACTACCCTTGAGCGTATGAAATGCTCTTTTGATTTCTGTAAGTGCTTCCCGGTCTGCCGAATTAGCCTTCCACGCGGCATAAAACTCCTCTATCGTTTCAAGTACTTCCTTGGCTTCTTCAACAAAGATCTCAACGATCTCATCTTCAATTATTTCGTCTTCATCAACAGCATCGGTTACCGGCTCTGGTTCGCCCGCAAGCTCCTTCTCAGCTACGGGCTTCGTTGTCGGTTCAATTTCCTCTTGATCGAGATCCGCCTCATCAAAGGAGACTTCTTCAATCTTATTAAACTCTTCAACTTCCAGGCTCTCTGCAAAATCCTGCTGCTCTTCAAATTCAATTTCTTCCGTTTCAAATCCCTGAAGCTCTTCTTCACCTTCTGATTCGATATCTTCATCGAGTTCTTCCAGGGCAAATTCTCCCACCTTGAAATCATCTTCCACTTCCAGATCATTGCCGGTATCGACATCTGCAGCGAGCGTTTCCAATTCTTCAGACAATAAGTCTGATGCAGGAATCTTGACCTCTTCAATGTCAATTTCGTCTTCAGTAACTTCTGCCGGGGTTTCAATTTGCGAATCGACCTCCAGTTCTTCAGTCGGTGGCTCTGCAGCTACTTCTTCTTCATCTTGTCCGACCACTGGCTCTTCGATCTCAGGTTCAGCGAAAACTTCTTCCAGGACCGGTGGTTGCTCAATCTCTTCCGTGGCAGGTGTAACGCTGACGGTTTCCTCTGCCTGAATTTCCTCGATTACCGGTTCTGCGGTTGTATCCGAAGCCACGTCTTCCACAGCCTCTGGTTCCGCAGTGTCCGGCTCTTCAGTGGTCAGTTCCGCGCCAACTTCCTCTTCGGCTTCAGAAAGTGCTTGCTGATAGGTTTTCAAGCTATCTTCAACTGAATAACCGAGCCTTGCTACGCTTGCTTCTGCAACTTCAAGCATTTGCAAATAGGGTTCAGCACTGTTATCCAGATATCTTTCAAAGAAGTAATCAATACTGGTAATACTGTCAGCCAGATTGTCCATCGCTTCAAGATCGGGGATAACCGAAATCGCCAGAATCCCTTTGGATACATATTCGGCACAGGCAAGCAGTACATCGGCCGGTCGTGTTTGATTTACAACCCGCAATCCCCCCCGTAATTCCATCAATTTACTGGGCAGTTCTGTCATCTTGCTCTTGTCCCAGTCAGAAGAAATGTAATCGATAACGCCATCTTTGCACTGTGCCAGACCATTTCTGACTTCCTTAATGACGCTGGCCTCCGCTGCTGACAGATCTCCAGCCACCTCAGCTTTTATTTCACTGCCATCAGGCACCACCAGTGTTGAAAGAGATGTCTCCACCTTTATGAACGCTGCGGCGATTTCCAACACCACACTTTCGGATGGCTCGTCAGCTTCGGCCAATGCTGCCTTTAACAAATCAGCCTGTTCCTGCAAGACCTGCTGATTCTGGCTCATGCCAATGACCATCATGCTACTGTCGAACTTCTCCAATCCGGGTATCAATCCCTCGATATCAGCTCGACTCTTGGGTGATGCCCTGACATAAAGGTCAAGTTTGTCTTTTAGTATAATCAGTTCTTCGAGAAGCACCTTGGCAACAACACTCATGGTCTCACTATCCGGACCAAGTGACCGACTATCCGGACTCGATGTCCGAGTGGAGACTTCATTAAGGTAGGTTTGCTTTATTGCAACTACGCGATGGGTTTCCTTGGCATCACTGGCAATCTTCAGAATCAGGATATTGAGCAATTCTTCAGACACCGGTTCCTGCAACCCTTCTTCGCCATGCGCAACCAGAGTCTTCAACACCGGATCTATGTGCCTGAGCGCTGAAGCAATCCTCGCGTCTAACTTTATAGATCCGTTAGCAATCCCCTCTACTACAGCAACTGCCAACAGCGATAGATGACTGACTGGTGAAGTGCTGGTTGCCTTTGCGAGCATGCTAAAAATTTTGGCCAGTAGTCCAAGATTTTCTCTCTGATTTTGTCGTTTTAGCAATTCAACCAACGCTTGCTGGTATCTTTGCCGCAGTTTTCGAATGACTTTATCACCACCACTACGGATGTAATTTTCCCGGGCATTAGAGTCTGGTGCGGCGTTAATCAGTTCTATGTTTGGCACCAGTTCCGCTGGTTCCAATGTACCTATTAGCGTCTCTACTCCCCTGGCGACTCGCAGATCATTTACTGTTGCCTCTACAAATTCCTGAGATTCATCGTGCTCCTGTTGCACACGATCAAGGTAGCCGGGTAACTGCAGAATATTCTGCATGAGTATTTCTTGAGCCTGTTCAATATCGGGAACGCTGTTATTCATCAGCGCCTGTGCCAATTCCTCCATTTCAGCAGCAAGCTGGATACCACCCGGCAGCTCAACCATTTTCAAGGTGCCATGTACTTGATGAATTGCTGTGAGGCACAATCGCATACTTGTTGCATCGTCAGGGGCTTCGGCTACCGCAACTAGCGCTTGTTGAGCCTGCAATAAGGTTTCCCTGATTTCACCCTTGATCCAATCAAGCGCGACTGAGTCTTGCTGGGCGCTCATACGTTTCTCGACCCTGTCATTTTCAACCTACAATCTGCCACGTAGCAGATTTTTACTGGTTTATCTTCGTAAATAGGTTTCATCTTATCCATGCGTCATTCTAATTTGTCATCCTGGCAGCTTAAACCCGGATACAGATGCACGAAGTTCATCAGTCATACTTGCAAAATTACCCACTGCTGCCACGATTGACCTGGTGCTTTCTGTTGTTTGAGAAGCAGTCTCCTGAATACTTTTCATGGTGCTGGATATCTTCCCTGCTGAGGCAGCCTGTTGCCTGGCGGCTTCCGAGATATTCTCGATAATCTCTGCCAACGATTTTGATACGCCTTCAATCTCGTCAAGGGCAACTCCCGCATCCTGCGCAAGCCGTGCTCCTTGTACCACTTCTGATGTAGTGTTCTCCATTGAGATAACCGCTTCATTAGTGTCCGTTTGAATGGTTTTTACCAAAGCTGCGATCTGTTTTGCTGCGGCACCTGATCTTTCTGCCAACCTCTGTACTTCATCTGCTACTACAGCAAATCCCCTACCTGCTTCTCCAGCCATCGATGCCTGAATCGAAGCATTCAGGGAGAGGATGTTTGTCTGATCAGCAATATCGTTAATCAGATTTACGATGTCACCAATTTCCTGACTACTTTCGCCCAGTCGTTTGATTCGTTTCGCTGTTTCCTGGATCTGTCCTCTAATCTTTTCCATTCCACCAATCGTATTTTGAACTACCGCTGTACCGTTGTTCGCAATCTCAACAGATCGTTCTGCCACAGATGTTGATTCCGCTGCGTTGGAAGAAACCCTATCAATCGATACGACCATTTCATCCACCGCAGATGAGACGTCAATGATTTCCTGAGATTGTTTTTTTGCGGCTTTTTCCAGCTCAACTACTGATTCTTGCGTTCCTGTGGCGGCATCGGAAACCCGGGTAGCTGTGGCATTTATTTGTGACACCACCTCACGCGTCTGGTCTATTGAAAAATTTATGGAATCTGCTATCGCGCCGGTAAAACTCTCTGTAACCGTAGCCTGAACAGTCAGGTCACCATCTGCCAGGGCCGCTAATTCATCAAGCAATTGCAGAATAGCGGCCTGATTCTTTTTGTTCTGCTCTGCTGTCTCGGCCAGACCCGCATTGGATTCACGGTAAAGCATGATAGATATGGCCAAGATGATAAAGAAAACCAGCAGCCCCAGGGTCAGGCCTGTTGTGGGTGTCACCACTCGGGTATCAACCAGACGTCGATAATTGTCGATAAGTTCTTCCGTCTGACCCAACAACACTCCCGATGTTTGGTAGATATCGTTTTCCGCTTCATCAATACGAATCATTTGCGCTGATAGCGTAATAATCTGGTTCAGTCGCGTCGAGAGCGTGCTGAATAGCTCATCAATTCTGGCTAGACTTGTTTTCACCTGCCGGTCTTTTACCGCCACCAGCAGTAACTCTCTGTCTCCGGAAATCAGCCCTTTCAACACTTTCTGAAAGGCTTGCTTATCCCTACTGATATTGTCAATAAGAACTTCGGTGTTACCTATTTCCAGCAATTTGTCTACACTACGCATCATTCGTTCAGTAATTAGTGCCTGCCGCTGCGCCAAAGCAATCTGGTTGGCGGCGGCATTCGATCGCACTAGTGCTGCAACAACCTTGGCGTTTTCCTGTTGAATTGCCAACATGCTAATCGTCAGATCCGAAGACACTTCGCGTATAGATGAAATGGATTTCTGGTTTGCGAGAACATAATCAACTTTAGTTTTCATGCTCTCCCAGCTCAGGTTCACTTGGTTAAGATCATCTACAGAATCATTGGCGGAAGGGGGCAATGATTGTGCTGGATTACCTGCCTTTAGATATCCCAAACTTGATTCAAACTCATTGATTTCTTCCTGTAGAGCAGAATAAATACTCTCACTGCCTTGAATTGCTCGATCGACGTTTTTTGCTATCTGCTGTGAGAGCACTGACAATCTGCTGGCATAAGTCAGAAAGTTTTCATCCTGTTGACTGTTCTGCGTCACCAGATAGCTATTGGCAGCAAATCCAAATACTGAGAAAAACAGTAATACTACAAGAAATGTCAGGATCGGCTTCCTGCCGATTCTGGCTATTAAATTGACTCCGCTACTCGCCATATGATTACCCTGTTATTCAAGTCAATATCAAATTCTGCCACAGGTGGTTGTTTTTCCTCCAACTGCTTAGACAGTCCGAGGTCACTCATGACAGATCAAATCGTCAGACTTTCAGACCTTATCTTCTGTGCGACGGCTGACAGACTCATGACTGGCCACTGAAGTCCTGCAGCATGAAAACTGTAGTGAACATAAGGTAGATATTTCTCATCTACACCTTTCACTTCATCCGATCTGCTGTCCGATGAAAAGTGCTGCATTCCCATTGATTCGTCTACTATGAGACCGTAATACATATCCTCTCCCTCAACGACGAAAATGCGCGCCTGGGCCTTCGATCGCTTCGATCCCTGGCCAAAAAATAGCGCAAAATCGATCAGAGTCATCAATCTTCCACGAACATTTGCCACACCGGCGATCCAGTTCTTCACCCCCGGAAGATGGGTCGTATGAGGTACATGCATCAACTCCAACACCTCTTCCAGGGGTACTACAAACAGATTTTCATGCAGTCGAAAACCCAGCCCCATCCAATGTGCCTGAGAATCTTCTTTTGGCGGCAACTCCTGCGCGATATTCTGGCTACGTTGCGCAATGGAAACCAATGTTTGAAACGGATCCATTTTTCAAGCTCTTCCCTTTCTATAGCAGCTTATTAATCACAGAGATCAATTCCTCACGATCTACCGGTTTCGTGATATAGCCTTTCGCGCCCTGACGTACTCCCCAAACTTTGTCCGTTTCCTGATCCTTACTACTCACTATAATTACCGGGATATGTTTCGTCTCAGCAGCTCTGCATATGTTCCTTGTTGCCTGAAATCCGTTCATGCCCGGCATCACTATGTCCATTAGCACCAGGTCTGGCAGGTGAATGGTTGCTTTTTCAACACCATCGCGACCATTGTCTGCAGTTATAACCTCGTGTCCGAGGTTTTCAAGGATATCCTTGAACTGAAAAATCTCTGTGGGCGAGTCATCAACGACTAACACTTTGGACATCTTTAATCTCCGTCAACAAACAGGCTATTGATTTGCAGATATGTCTACGTGGTTTCTGATTGCACTCAACAACTCATCCTTACTGAATGGTTTGGTTAAATATTGATCAGATCCTACTATTCTTCCCTTGGCTCTATCGAAAAGGCCATCCTTGCTTGAGAGCATAATGACCGGGGTCTTCTTCAGCGCGCTGTTGTTCTTTATAAGTGCGCAGGTTTGATAGCCATCTAACCTTGGCATCATAATGTCTACAAATATTATGGAAGGATGGGTATCAGCGATCTTGGCTAACGCATCAAAACCATCTATAGCCGTTATGACCTCACAGCCTACTTTTTTAAGCAGAGATTCAGCCGTGCGACGAATGGTCTTGCTATCATCGATAACCATTACTTTCACGCCTGCAAAATTGTCTTCCATATTACCCGCCTTGGATCATTTACACATAGACTCCATAAATGTGACCAAATATGAAATTATACCAGTAGTTTACAACACATTTTTTAACATAGTTGTTAAACTCAATCCATAAGTACCCGACAAATAAGGAAAATTGCTCTTCAAATTCGCAGATTCCGGGCAAAATTCTCGACGGATCATCGTTCAAGGACGTTGTCCGGGAATAGCGACCTTAACGAGGGCAAGACTGAGTGGACAATGCGTCGCCATCAATTTTTCGATATGTAAGACAAATAGCCCAGCTATTTAACCAAAAGAATCGGAAAATTGCGGGGGCGCGCCCGTCCTGTCAGGCTTGTCCGCAGTAGGTTAGTCTGGGCGACCTCGCCTGTTCTCGGACAACCTCCAGGGCATTATAACCAATTAGGGCAGGACAAATGACTGTTAAAGTAGGCTTTGTGATGGATTCCATCCATTCCATCAATCCCAAGAAGGACAGCACTCTCGCAATGCTACTGGCTGCCCAGGCCAGAGGATGGCAGCTGCACTACATAAAGCAATCGGATCTCTATCTTGAATCCGGTGATGTACGAATTCGCTACCGGGAAATCACGGTTTTCGATGACCTGGCTAAGTGGTTTGAGATAGGTTCTGAAAATGAGTGTTCGGGATCCGATTTAGACGTCATCTTAATGCGCAAAGACCCTCCAGTTGATATGGAATTCATATATACCACCTACTTGCTGGAACGCATTGAAGATTCAGGAACCCTGGTAGTCAATAAACCCCGGAGCATAAGAGACTGCAATGAAAAGCTGTTTGCAACCCGCTTTCCCCAATGCTGCCCTGAACTTATCGTATCCAGGGATCAATCTCGTCTTAAATCCTTCCATAAAGAATTTGGCGACGTGATATTCAAACCGCTTGACGGCATGGGAGGTGCCTCGGTTTTCAGAGTCAAACAGGATGATCCAAATCTGAATGTTATCCTCGAAACTCTGACTGATCATGGTCAACGGCAGATTATGGGCCAGATGTTTATTCCAGAGATTGTCCATGGTGACACGCGAATTCTATTGATTAACGGTAAGCCCGTACCTTACGGGCTTGCCCGTATTCCCGTGCCCGGAGAAACCCGTGGCAACCTGGCTGCAGGTGGCCAGGGTGTGGGTCGAGAACTAACGGCTCGGGATCTCTGGATCTGCGAACAAGTCGGTCCTGACCTGGTGGAAAGGGGTCTACTTTTTGTGGGTATAGACGTAATTGGAGAGTACCTGACAGAGATTAACGTCACCTGTCCCACATGTATACGGGAACTGGATAGTCACTTCAATCTGGATATTGCGGGTGATTTGATGGACTGTATCGGCAAAAAATTGACTGATCCCAAGCCCCTCAAATAAGTGATCAACGCAGCTTTTACCGCTAACATGTCAAGCTAATTTCAAGAATATGCGCAACTATCAACGGTCAGTACAGCAGAATCTAAACGGTAAAAAATGGCTGAGTCCGTAATAACGCTGACAGCCCCCCCTATAGATCCGGGTGACCGGCTAAGTTTCACTGTTTTTCTCGCTTTGGCCCTGCATGCAGCAATCATCATGGGCGTGACCTTTACTATGACAGAAAAAGGTCCATCGACACATACCATGGAGGTCACGCTTGCGCAGCATCGCACAAAAAATAAGCCTGACAAGGCCGATTTTCTTGCCCAATTTAATCAGATAGGTAGCGGAACTCTGCAGCAAAAGGCGCTCACTACCACTGAGAGTATTTCCGATTTTCGTGACACGGTGATTCGGAAAACCATCGCCGAACAGCAACAAGCGATGGCTCCTCCAAAATTACAGCAGCAGCAGGTAGTTGCATCGATAACCAAATCCGAACGGCTTACACCTACCCACACGCAGGACAAGGAATTACCCAGAGCCCCAACTCAAACAACTGCAAAAAGATCATTGCTGAAACGCAGCCTGGAAATTGCCAGTCTGGAGGCCCGTCTGGATCGTCAACGGCAGATCTATGCAAAAAGGCCACGGATTAAACGCCTTACCAGCCTTTCAACTAAAGCGACTGTAGACGCTTTCTATCTCCATTCCTGGCGTCGAAAAATAGAAACCATAGGCAATCTCAACTACCCCCGGGAAGCCAGACGACGCAAACTATACGGAGACTTGCGATTGATGGTCTCAATCTTCCCGGATGGTGCATTAAAGGAGGTTGAATTGCTCCGATCATCCGGTCATCGTGTGCTGGATGATGCTGCCATAAGAATCGTCAGACTGGCCGCACCCTTCGCCCCTTTTCCCGATGAGCTTCGGCAAACAACTGATATACTGGAAATCATACGCACCTGGCAGTTCAAGAAGAACAGTTCGCTACGAAGTTATTAAGCCTGTGGCTTCCTATCCTGAAACCCTGCACCCACTATGGAGTAACACAATTGGTACACAATTGAAAATTTCGGTTACACAATGAGGGAATATGGCGGAATAGTCTGAAGCGGTAACGAATAATTTTCCCTGACCTTTCGAACCGGATAGAATACGAACATGTTAAATACTTGCAACGATTACCTTCATGGCACCTGCTGCTCCTCCTGACAAAGCGGTCACCCGTTCCAGTCTCAAGAATCACTTCTTAATCGCTTTGCGGGACTTGAGGGAGGACTATTTCTCAAGTACTGTCATCTACATTATTGAGCATACCGATGAGGGCGCATTCGGCATGGTTATCAACCGCCCCGTTGAACTCGACTTCTGTGATCTTTTCGCCAATATCCCAGGTGCGAGCGAGTGCCTGTTACCCGTGCTGGACGGAGGTCCGGTAGGTAAAGACAGAGTATTCTTTTTGCATGGCTCAGATTTCAATTATCAATACACGCAAGCTGTCAGCGATGAGATCAGTCTAACTACTTCGCTGGACATCGTTTATGATCTCGCAGCTGGTGAGGGTCCTACCAGGGTACTTACGCTTCTGGGGTACGCAGGATGGGACAGTGGCCAGCTGGAACTGGAGCTGGCAGAAAATGTATGGTTGGTTAGCCCGGCCAATAGTGAAATTGTATTCGATGTCCCTTATGAGATGAGGCCTGAATCTGCAGCGGGATTACTGGGTGTGGACCTGCATCTGTTATCAACCAATGCCGGTCACGGATAGGTGGCCTTCCCCTGACCGCCTTGAATCACGACGATTTTTTGAGTAAGCCGATTGAAAACTAGAAAGACCGAGGCCGGAATTGTCATGGGATTTGATTTTGGTACTCAATCCATTGGTGTTGCTGTTGGGCAGGAAGTTACCTGCACGGCCACCGCTCTAAAGCCGCTAACAGCAAAGAATGGCAAGCCCAATTGGGATGATCTGACTCAAATCGTCATGGAGTGGCAACCAGGTCAATTTGTAGTTGGCATGCCTTTCAATATGGATGGTTCTGACAGCGAGCTTTGTGTAAGTGCCACACGTTTTGGGCGTCGGTTGGAAGGACGCTTCGGTATCTCCTGGATTGGTGTTGATGAGCGTTTATCAAGCTTCGAAGTCAAGTCTTCACTTAAAGAATCGGGCATAAAAATGAAAGGTCCTATTGATAGCCTGGCGGCCAAATTGATCCTCGAATCCTGGCTCAGATCCCGTCAGTAATCGTCCATAACGGTAGCCAACCGAGGCATTTGCGCTGTAGCGGGTTTTTTGACGGTCCGGCGTCCCGGAGAGCAAGGCTAAAATCAGCAAATAAACGGAGTTTACGCGCAGTAAATGCGTATTTTGAGCCGATGTTTAACCCGCATATTTCATGAAGGGAATGGAATTTCTGGACATTGTGGCGGTTGTACAAACATTGTGAATGGCATAAGCGTCGCTATGGCGAAAAAGATGCACAGCGCAAATGCCTCAAACCAGCTGACTGGACGGTCTGAGTATATTGAACAATTTAAAGAGGCCACGAGGCTAGCTTGTGTATGCGCACTGACTCGGTGTCGATGTGCAGACATTTCGGCATTAGTTAGAGATTCCCCTGGAGCTTGTCTGCAGTAGGTTAGTCTGGGTGACCCCGTCTGTTCTCGTGGTCCAACATCTCGGACAGCCGCCTAAGTATCATCGGTAGACTCCAGTGATAATCCAGCAGGAGCTTCGACGCCTACCGATTGCGCCCGCGCTTCAGGACTGTCTTCTGCTGCTGCCCTTGCTGCGGCCGGTTCACGACCGGACAACTTGATCATCAGGCGCAGATCATTGGCTGAGTCAGCGTGAGCCAACGCCGAGTCAAAAGTGATCTGACCATCCATATATAGTTTGAACAGCGCCTGATCAAAGGTCTGCATACCCTGTTCTGTGGATTTGGACATCAATTCCTTGATGAGATGTATGTCTCCCTTTCGAATATGATCCGCCACCAAAGGTGTGTTGATCAGGATTTCAATGACGGCCTGACGTCCACTGCCATCAAGAGTTGGCAGAAGCTGTTGCGCAATCATCGCTTTCAGATTCAACGAAAGATCCATCCAGATCTGTGTATGCCTATCAGCGGGGAAGAAGTGGATGATACGATCGAGTGCCTGATTCGCATTGTTGGCATGCAGCGTTGTCAGACAAAGGTGCCCGGTTTCCGCAAACGCCATCGCGTAATCCATGGTGTCCCGAGAACGAATTTCACCAATCATAATGACATCAGGTGCTTGCCGGAGCGTATTCTTCAGCGCAACTTCGAAACTGGGTGTATCGACTCCCACCTCACGTTGAGTAATCAGGCAGCCTTTATGTTCATGAATGAATTCAATCGGATCTTCAATACTAATGATATGGCCTTTGCTATTTATGTTTCGGTGGCCAATAATGGATGCCAGTGATGTAGATTTGCCGGTTCCCGTTGCGCCTACAAAAATGATCAGGCCGCGCTTTGACATGGCCAGATCTTTGATAATCGGTGGTAGTTTGAGTTCATCACAAGTGGGTATCCGGGTTTCAATCCTCCTGAGCACCATACCCGGATAGCCTTTCTGGAAGAAAGCACTGACTCGAAATCTACCGGCAAGTGGAGACTGTACTGCGAAATTACATTCGCGTTCTCGCTGGAATTCCTCAATCTGCTCTGCAGTCATGGCACTGTGTACCAATTCAGTCGTTTGTTCCGGCGTCAATGGCGTTCGTGACATCGGTGACAAGCGTCCATTTACTTTGATGGACGGCGGCATCCCGGTTGTCACAAACAGATCCGATGCGCCTTGATCTGCAACTATTTTCAGCAGTTTATCGAAATCAATCATATTATATGGTGTTGGCTCTCTTGATTTAGTGCCTATCTGAAATCGTCAGGCATCTTCGCTTTCTCGGCTGCCCGTTCTTTGGATATAAGATTTTTTTCTACCAGTTTCTTCAAGGCCTGGTCCAGGGTAATCATGCCATATGTTGCACCTGTCTGAATGGCCGAATACATCTGGGCTACTTTGTCCTCCCGAATCAGATTACGTATAGCCGGTGTGCAGATCATAATCTCAAAGGCAGCTATACGACCACCACCGTTCTTTTTGAGCAATGTCTGTGAAATTACCGCCGCTAGTGACTCCGATAGCATCGATCTCACCATGGACTTTTCTCCAGATGGAAATACATCAATGACTCTGTCAATGGTCTTGGCCGCCGACGAGGTATGCAGGGTACCGAACACCATGTGCCCCGTTTCCGCGGCTTCAAGAGCAAGCCGAATCGTCTCCAGGTCCCGCATCTCTCCAACCAGAATAATATCAGGGTCCTCCCGTAGAGCAGAACGCAATGCTTCGTTAAATCCGAGCGTATCCCGGTGCACTTCTCGCTGATTTACCAGACACTTCTTACTCTCATGCACAAACTCGATGGGATCTTCGACTGTCAGGATATGCTGGTATCTGGTGTCATTGATATAATCCATCATCGCCGCAAGCGTTGTACTCTTCCCGGAGCCGGTAGGTCCGGTGACGGTAATCAGACCACGGGGTGTCTCGGCAATATCGATAAATACCTGCCCCAGGCCCAAGTCATCCATAGTGAGTACTTTAGACGGAATTGTTCTGAAAACACCGCCTGCACCACGATTGTGATTAAACGCGTTGACTCTGAATCTGGCGACGCCGGGTACTTCGAATGAAAAATCACACTCAAAAAATTCTTCATAATCCTTACGCTGTTTGTCGTTCATGATCTCGTAGATCAGGGCATGGACTTCTTTATGATCCAAAGCAGGTAGATTGATGCGACGTATGTCACCATCTACTCGGATCATGGGTGGAAGACCAGCTGACAGGTGGAGATCGGATGCTCCCTGCTTTTCACTGAACGCCAGTAATTCTGTTATATCCATAATCCTGCAACCTTAGTGTACTGTTTAGTTTAAAATTGTCGGACTGCCTTAAAGTTAATAGTATTATTGAATCAAGGAATAAACCACTGTTTCATTCACCTATAGATCAGATATTTAATTCAGCACTATGAATGCTCCTGGTACTGTGCAGTTCAATTTAGGTCAGGTTTGGCATCAAATCCATGCTTTAGAGTCCAAATATTGTCGTCGAACGCCGGTCCGACTGATTGGCGTGGGTAAAACCAAATCCTCCACTCAGATAGAGGCGGCGATCAAATCCGGACTGTTGGACATTGCTGAAAATTACCTGCAGGAAGCTCTGAAAAAACAGACAGAGCTGTCACACCTTAATCCGACGTGGCATTTTATTGGACCAATTCAGTCAAACAAGACAGCCAGAATAGCTGAAAACTTCGCCTGGGTGCACTCTGTGGCCAGTATCAGAATAGCTGAACGACTGAACCGGCAGCGACCAGAGTTTTTGGGACCTCTCAATACACTAATCCAGGTGAATATTTCGGGTGAAGCAACCAAATCCGGTGTATCTCCAGAGTCCGTCATGGATCTGGCTCTGGCAATTCAGTCTTTACCCAATCTCAGATTAAGAGGGCTTATGGCCGTTCCAGCTCACACTGACTCTCTGGCGTCTCAAAGAAAACCTTTTCATGCCCTGCGTGAATTGTTGGAAAATGTGCAAACAGTAATGAATATGAGTGAAATAAATCAACTCTCGATGGGAATGACACTGGATATGGAAGCCGCAATTGCCGAAGGATCCACCATGGTAAGGATCGGCACGGCTATTTTTGGTGCACGAACAAAATCTACATGAGAATTTTCAACATCTACCCCGCTGGGAAGGACGTGATAAGGTGAATCAGCAACAGAGAATACATCAGGCCAAATTGGCTTTCATTGGTGCGGGTAATATTGCAACCGCCATAATTTCAGGTCTCACTAGCAAGGGTATTTCGCCAGATAATCTCATTGTGGCCGATCCGGCGGACAGCCAACTGGCGCCATTCCGGGATATCGGCATTAGGGCAACTCAGGATAATCGAGAGGCGGTCACTCAGTCTGATGTCGTTATACTCAGTGTTAAACCAAATGTCCTTCCCGGCGTGGCCCGGGATATAGCCAAAATTGTTACGCATGTAAATCCGCTCATAATTTCGGTGGCAGCCGGTATCACACTGACTTCACTATCCGAATGGTTGGGAGATCAGTTGGCTCTTGTGAGGTGTATGCCCAATACGCCTGCACTCGTTCAATTGGGTGCCAGTGGTCTATATGCAAACAATCGTGTCACTACTGAACAAAGAGAATTAGCCGAAGAGATAGTGAATGCCACAGGCATCAGCGTGTGGCTGGAGGACGAGAAACAGCTCGATGCAGTAACTGCTCTATCCGGTAGTGGACCAGCTTACTTCTTCTACATGATCGAGATTATGAGTCAGGTCGGCGTCAAAATGGGACTGACGAGTGAATGCTCTCGAAAACTGGTGTTGCAAACTGCACTGGGTGCGGCCACCATGGCTATACAGTCTGCCGATGAGCCCGCTGATCTCAGGCGACGTGTCACCTCTCCCGGTGGCACCACTGCAGCGGCGCTTGAAAGTATGCAAAACAGCAATCTGGCTGACATCATTGCAGCTGCCATCGAGGCAGCGCACACAAGGGCTGTCGAATTGTCTCGCGTTGCGGAAGAGTAATCGGCAAAACAGATAACCGGAACCGACGGCATGACGCATTTATAAACGAAATTAATCTGGAAGAGAGAAACATGGGACAAAATTTTGCTAACGCAGGCGTATTTCTGATTCAGACATTCTTAGGTCTGTATATTCTGGTGATTATGCTACGATTCCTCATGCAAGCGGTAAGAGCCGACTTTTACAATCCCATATCACAAGGTATCGTTAAGCTTACCGATCCGGCACTCAGGCCACTGCGTCGAGTTATTCCCGGGATTTGGCGTTTTGATCTCGCATGCCTGGTACTGGCATTGGTGATACAGATCATCGCATTGATCCTTGTTTATTTGCTTTATGGTGCACCGGTACCAAATCCACTAGCACTGGCTGTCTGGTCAGTTGTCGGGCTCTTCTCTCTGACACTGAAAATCTATTACTTTTCACTGATTGCGATGATCATAGTTAGTTGGATCGCACCAAACAGTAACCACCCGGCAATTCTATTAATTCATCAAATTGTCGAACCCATCTGCGTTCCTGCCAGAAAGCTGCTACCACCAATGGGTGGGCTGGACTTCTCTGTAATTCTGGTATTTGTATTTATAACGCTGATCGATTCATTTCTGGTGATAAAACCGTTGCAGGTTTTTCTGGGTATTCCGTCTGGTGTGATTTTTGGTCTTTGACAGCCAGGCGATAGTTATGACGGGATTTTTCCATTGGCATGCAGACCATCTTTTTTTACAGGTACGCGTGCAACCTCGCTCATCCTGCAATCAAATCACAGGGCTCCTCAATGACGGATTGAAAATCAATAATCCACTAGAGCGCAAATGCCTCAAGATTATTAGGCGCTTGATCTGTCTGGTCATACTGGCCCCTGTTACCGTTAATGGGGCTCAGTACCAGCAGTTTGGCGAGGTTACTGTGTTTTATAATTCAATAAAAAGTACACTGATACCAGAACAGGTAGCTGTCGTTCATGGTATTGTTCGGGCTGAGAATCGAGCGGTAATTAATATCGCAATCAAGAAAAATGATAACCCGGCAGCAGCGCGGGTGACCGGATTTTCAACCAATCTGATAAGTCAAACGAACGAACTGGTCTTCATTGAAGTGCGGGAACAATCTGCTATTTATTACCTTGCCAGTTCGGTAGTGGGCAAAAACGAAATTCTCCGGTTCACGATAAATATCGAGATCGAGGATCATAATGAGCCAATATTACTCAACTTCGAACAAGGTTATTACTAGAGAACATATTCATCCACCGGTAATGACTAGCAGGGTCGAATAGTGACACGCCAACGGTTTGTGTTAGCCAGCAACAATCAAAAAAAAATCCAGGAACTGCAATATCGATTGTCCAGTAGGATACAACTGGTGAGTCAAGGCAGTCTGGCAGTGAAAGAAGCAGAAGAGATTGGCCTGACCTTTATTGAAAATGCTCTTATCAAGGCGCGAAACGCTTCTGCTCAAACCGGACTACCGGCAATAGCTGATGATTCCGGTCTGGAAGTAGATTATCTGGACGGTGCCCCTGGTATTTATTCTTCCAGGTATGCAGGTCCTGGCGCTAACGATCAGGCAAACATTATGAAACTGTTAGACGCTCTCTCAGGTGTTCCTGAATCACACAGATCGGCTCGTTTCCAGTGCGTTATAATCATGCTGAGACATGCAGCAGACCCTACCCCAATTGTCTGTCAGGGCACCTGGCAGGGCCGCATACTCGACAGGCTCACCGGCACCAACGGATTTGGGTACGACCCGGTGTTCTATGTTCCCACGCATCAGGTATCTGCAGCACAGTTGGACCCATCGGTTAAAAACAGTATAAGCCACCGCGCTCAGGCCGTTACCCTATTAATCGAAAAATTGCTGTGACTGTTGTGACTAATGAGACTAATCCGACTGGCGCAGCTGATATACCGCCACTTATACCGCCACTACCTCCTCTTTCACTTTATGTGCATATACCCTGGTGCCTGCGGAAATGTCCGTATTGCGATTTCAACTCACACACCTTTAAGGACTCGTTTCCAGAATCAGAATACATCAATGCACTGATTCAGGATCTATTGCAGGATCAGGTTTATATAAACGGCCGGGAACTCCACTCCATCTTTTTCGGAGGAGGCACGCCCAGCTTGCTCTCACCCGCATCTGTCCACAGACTCCTGTCCGGAGTTAGAGAATTGGTTACTTTCTCGCCAACTATAGAGATCTCCCTTGAGGCAAATCCCGGCGCGACAGATGTTGTCAAGTTCCGTGAATACCACTCGGCTGGCGTGAACCGATTGTCCATTGGCATCCAGAGTTTTAATGATGAGCACTTGCGTGAATTGGGTCGAGTTCACGATGGCAGACAGGCCCGGCATGCCGTCGAAACCGCAGCGCTTGCCGGATTTGATAATTTGAATCTGGACTTGATGCACGGTTTGCCATATCAGGACTCAAGTTCCGCGCTGAGTGATCTGGAAATAGCTATGAGCTACGGGGTGCCTCATCTTTCCTGGTATGAGTTGACGCTAGAACCGAACACAATTTTCTACAATCAGCCGCCGGAATTGCCTTCTGAAAACGAGTTGTGGTCGATTCACAAAGCCGGTACCAGCTATCTGAGTGACCACCTGAATCAATATGAAATATCCGCCTACTCAAAACCCGGTTTTGAGTGTCGGCACAATGTTAATTACTGGAGCTTCGGCGACTACATTGGCATTGGCGCCGGGGCGCATGGCAAACTAACAAGCGCGGATTTTGGACAGATCGTACGTACCGCCAAAACCAGGGTCCCCGATCACTATATGCAGCATGCTGGCGGCCGTCGTCCTGGTCAGCATCACCCTAACGGAAAATTTGGAACCACACAGCAGATTGAGACTTCCGACCTTCCGCTGGAGTTTATGATGAACTGTCTGCGCCTGAAATCGGGGCTTCCCGAAGCCGGTTTTACGGACCGAACACACCTGCCATTATCATCTATTGCTGATTTTCTGCAGCGCAACAAGGAACGCGGTCTATTGAGGCAAGGACCGGTGATTCAAACCACAGCAAAAGGATACAGGTATCTCAATTCACTGCTTGAAGATCTGGTTTGAACTATCAGGAAGGGCCCTGCTGTCCCACAGATCTGTCAGGCGAGCTGAGGCGGAACGACAGAGAGAGTAGTCATGTCTCCAATCTACACATCGTCGTAAATACCGCACATCTGCAGATTTATTCAAGCAATGCACCGAATATTGTGGGACAACAGTGTCAGGAAGGGGCTTTTTTGTAGACAAGATCTACTATGCTGTGGCCAAGATTTATTGCTCTTCGTTCATATTTTGTCTGCGGTCTTGCCCGCCCTTCCTCAAGCACATCGTACAGATTGCTACTGGTGACAAGCTCCCGCATCTGTTGTGCGTAAGACGGCCAGTCTGTGGCCAGGTGCAAAATGCCCCTGGCCTTTAATTTGTTGCTCACTAGACGAATAAAGTCACTATTGATTAGTCTTCGTTTGTGATGCTTTTTCTTCGGCCATGGATCGGGGAAAAAGATTTGCACTACATCCAAACAGTTATCGGCGATGCAGTATTTCAACACTTCGATTACATCATGACGATATACTCGCAAGTTCGGTAGTCGCTTCGATGCGGCGAGCTTCATCAGATGACCGACACCCGGACCATGTACCTCAATACCCAGAAAGCGGGTATCTGGAAATTCCCGCATCGATTCAAACAGCGAGTCTCCCATGCCAAATCCAATCTCCAGGACATAGGCAGGTCTCGCTGCAGGCATGCCGTCAATCGGAATCCCGAACACTTGCTCGAGATCGATAACCTGCAGCCCAAATTCCAAACCATACTCAGACCATAATTCCTGAAGCGCCTTGTTTTGTGCAATGGTCATCCGACCCTGACGCAACACGTAGCTTTTAATGGTTCTGTTTGTGAATTCTTCCAAGGCTGGGGGGTCATTCCTTTTTTAGTGAATCAAGATTGGACGTTTTCCCAAATTCCCAGGGTTAACAGCAGCCATGCTGACATCAATATAAGTCCACCGAGAGGCGTTATCGGTCCAAATATCCTCAATCCAGTCAGACTCAAAAGATACAGGCTGCCCGAAAACATAATCATTCCAGCAAGAAACAGGTAGGCGCTCCAACGTATCACCTGTGTTTCTGGCCATTGATAAGCCAGCATACATGCAATCATTAGAGCAAGGCTATGATATATCTGGTAATCAACCCCGGTTTGAAAGGTATTCATGAGATCGGATGAGAGTCTGCCCTTTAGCCCATGGACACCGTATGCTCCCAGTACGACGCTGAGCATACCGCTCAGTCCGGCGGACACGAATAGCCATTTCATGATGGGTTGGCTACGACCAGGTCTTCTGGCTGGGTCTTGTTGCTGAAGCTGGGCGTATCAGACCGCCATGGAAAGTTTGAGTTTTTTGATCGCATTTTTTTCGAGCTGTCTTACCCTTTCTGCAGAAATCTGGTACTTAGAGGCCAATTGATGCAGCGTACTCTTCTTCTCCGACAGCCAACGTTTCTTAATTATATCCGCACTTCTGCAATCCAGAACACCCAGAGCGTCCCGAAGTCCTTCTAAATTGGCTTGATGAGAGTCTTGAACTTCGGCAATCAGGGCTGGATCGGCCTGGTCATCAAACAGATAACGCGAAGGTGATCTTTCATGAGAATCTTCCATCGTACCGTCATAGCCTTCGTCGTTTGATCCCAACCGGCTTTCCATCTGTCTTACCTGAACTGCATCGACTCCCAAATCTTTGGCAATAGTCTCAACCTCAGAGTTGTTCATCCAACCGATTCTTTTCTTACTTCCGCGAAGATTGAAAAAAAGTTTCCGCTGAGCTTTGGTAGTGGCTATCTTCACTATTCTCCAATTGCGGAGGATATATTCGTGAATTTCTGCTTTTATCCAGTGCACAGCAAAAGAAACGAGACGTACCCCATATTCCGGGTTAAAACGCTTCACTGCCTTCATCAAGCCTACATTTCCTTCTTGAATCAGGTCTGCTTCGGCTAACCCATAACCGGAGTAGGATCTGGCTACATACACAACAAATCGAAGGTGGGACAAAACCAATTGTCTGGCAGCCTCAACGTCCTCTTCATAGAAGAGTTTATCCACAAGCAACTGCTCTCTTTCTCGCGAAAGTACAGGAATACTGCTGATCCCTTGAATATAGGCCTCCAGATTGCTACCCGGAGACAGTATATTGAATGGTTGCAGGCTTGTGCCCATAGAATCCTCTGGTAAAAAATCGGGTTGCGAATTTTAGCACCCATTGTCTGGAAGTGCTAATGCAAACACTGCATTCAAAGCTGAGACCGGGCTCGTGTTGATGGGTTCCCACGCTACGGTCATTATATGCTCAAGACTGGACAGTTTGCTCCTGCAAGCCTGTTTATCGCTGTTCAGCAACGATTCGTTGGATGCTAAACTCCTTGCGAGTTGACGCTACAGTTCTTCAATTGGGTTGAATGACATTCAAATGCCGATTGACTGCCAGCCAGGCTCCGGTGAGACCCAACCCGGCACTAATAATAAACAACAAAACACCGACCTTGGCCCCTAGACCAAGCAGGGTAAAATCACTGTTATAGAGACCCGCCAGTTCCGCAACCGGTGCCGAGACCCACATCAGACTTGCTTCGACCAATAACCATGCCACTAATCCACCGCCCAGTCCGAACCAGAATCCTGTATATAGAAATGGTCGTCTAACAAACGCATCCGTTCCTCCCACCAGCTTTACCACCTCTATCTCGGATCGTCGGCTCTCAATGGCCAATCTGATGGTATTGCCAATGATCAGGGCAACTGCAAGGGCCAATACGACAGAAACAACAAGAATACTCCTGCGTGCCAGTTGTAATATTGAGTGGAGTCGCTGCAACCACTGCAAGTCCACCGATATTGATTCGACCGGCGGATATTTTTTGAGCTTCTGAACCAGATTCTCTACCTCCGCAACATCGTCCGATGCAGGATTAATCATAATCGCGCCCGGTAAAGGGTTTTCTTCAAGGCTATCCACTACTTCACCAAAACCCGATAATGTTTTGAATTCCTCCAGCGCATCACTTGGTGAAATGTATTCCGCACCGATGACCTCCTGCAGGTTTAGCAATTGCTCGCTAAGCTCAACAGCCTTGCCAAACGAGACATCACTCTTCAGATACACTATGACACGTGGATGACCGTCCCAGTCCTGGCTCACAGCACCCGCATTGTTCAATAGGACATACATCCAGGTAGGCATGGCTACTGCAATACCGATTACCATCCAGGTCATCAAGCTCGATGTAAAATTCGTCATCAGTCGACTTAAACTGTCAACTGCTACTGCTCGATGATTACCAGCCCAGGATTGTAATAAATCCCGTCGTCGAGTCACGGATTGGCTCGCGCCACTATCACGATGACCTTTTCTGGTTCGTGTCCTGGATTCTGATGCTCCGGATTTCATCATCAGGTCTCGTCTGATCGGCTGGTTTCCAGTCTGCCGTGGTTGAGTTTCAATACTCTGTGACCCATCAGTTCAATCAGGAACAAGTCATGGCTGGCTATCAATACAGTCACGCCGACATGATTAAACTGCTGAAACAGGTCCATAATCTCCCTTGAGAGCTCAGGGTCCAGATTTCCTGTTGGCTCATCCGCCAACAGGATGGGTGGTTTATTTACCACTGCACGTGCTATACCAACTCTTTGCTGCTCTCCTCCGGATAGGGCTATGGGATATTGCTTCTCTTTACCTTGCAACCCTACCTTGGCAAGTGCCGCTCTCACTCTACGACCAGCTTCTCTCGGATGATATCCAGATATAACCAACGGCAAGGCGACATTATCAAATACTGTGCGGTCAAACAGCAGCTGATGGTTCTGAAATACCACGCCAATGTTGCGTCTTAATTGCGGGATCCGGCCAGCTTTCAGTCTGTTCAGATTTTGACCATCAACAATCAGCTGTCCTTGACTGGCTCTTTCCATCACGATGATGAGTTTCAGTAATGTGCTTTTACCTGCTCCTGAGTGACCTGTCAGGAAAGCCATTTCAGAACGTTGTAATTCAAAACTGACTTGAGACAGCGCTTCCCGCCCGCCTTCGTAACGCATGCTTACATTGTCAAAATTAATCATGGCTAGTTGGTTCCTGTCCGTGAAGTGCTAATTTGGCCAGTATTCACAAAACACTAAAATTGTAAGAGTTACACATTAGCCACTGGCCAAGGAAACAACTCCTGCGATCTTCGAATCCAGACAAGAACTAGTTGATGTCACTTCTCGAATAGTGCCGTAACAAACTGATCGGCATCAAATGGCCTCAGGTCTTCTACCTGCTCACCAACCCCTATGAACCGAATTGGCAAACTGAGCTCGCGGGCTATTGCGAAGATAATACCTCCCTTAGCCGTACCATCAAGCTTGGTGAGAGTAATGCCGCTGACAGCAACGGCATCCTGGAACTGTCTGGCCTGCTGCAATGCGTTTTGACCCGTTCCAGCATCGATTACAAGCATGACTTCGTGAGGAGCATCAACATCAAGCTTGCCCATAACCTTTTTAACTTTCTTCAACTCCTCCATTAAATTCGACTTGCTATGTAGTCGTCCCGCAGTATCGGCAATCAGTACATCAACCTCTCTCGCTATGGCAGACTGTAAAGCATCAAATATGACTGCTGCGCTATCAGCACCTGTTCGCTGTGCAATCACCGGAATATTGGTACGCTCCCCCCAGATTTGTAGCTGTTCCACGGCTGCCGCCCGATAGGTATCTCCCGCTGCCAACATCACCGATTTACCCTGATCCTGGAAGTGGCGTGCCAATTTGCCACAAGTAGTCGTCTTGCCTGCACCATTCACGCCAATCATCAATATCACAAATGGCTTCTTCTGCTCAGCTGCTAGCAGGGGCTGCTCATTAGCCATCAGGATACTACTTAATTCCTGTCGTAATCCCTGATAGAGTGCCGCCGGGTCCGATACCTGTTTTCGGTTAATTGAAACTGCCAGATTGGCGATTATCTGTTGGGTTGCTTCCACGCCAACGTCGGACATTAGCAGTCTGGTCTCGATTTCCTCCAGCAGATTCTTATCAATCTCCTTTTGCCCGAGAAACAGATTACCCAACCCCTCGGCAAAATTGGTTCTGGTCTTGGTCAATCCAGCCCTGAATCGGGAAAAAAGATCCGGCTGGCGCTTTTTGCCGGTATTTCCTGTCGCGTTACTCATACTACTCGGGTACCTCGTATTTAATACATTAACTCTCGCCTGATTACAGGTTACTTCTGGTACCAACCTTACTGTCTGGAGTAATATAGGCACTTGAACAGTTCTGCTAAGGTGCAACTATTATCAGGTTGGTAATACTTTGAACAGCCGGGTTTCCAACAGATCTTTACGCATTATCGGCGGAAAATACCGCGGCCGTAAAGTGACCTTTCCAGATGTTGCCAGTATCCGGCCGACTCCCAATCGAGTCAGGGAAACCCTTTTTAACTGGCTGTCTCCTCATCTGGCGGGTGCGCGATGTTTTGAACCCTTTGCAGGCAGCGGCATCCTCAGTATGGAAGCGCTTTCACGGGGAGCTGCAAGGGTATTGATTATCGATCAATCGAAGCAAGTAATCGAGCATATCCGTACCCAGATGGCGGATTTTGTATCAGATGAGACAGATTATGCCCTGCATCTGGGAGACGCTCTTGCCTGGATGCGTAGTGCCAACACAGAATTATTCGATATCGTATTCCTGGATCCCCCTTTTACAGAAAAACTTCTGAATACCACCTGCCATCTTCTGATAGAGCAGCACCTGTTGGCAGAAAGTGCATGGATATATATAGAATCAGATACTGCCATCTCCGAGGAGTCATTGCCTACTCACTGGGTAGTTCATCGAAAAAAAAAGGCGGGCAGTGTGCACTCTTGCCTGTGTATGACTACATAAAAACGGAACCCAGTAAATCTACATAGTCACTCAACGACTACTGATGTATGATGGCGCCTCTTCAAATTGCATGCTTCAGGAAAGCCGACAATGACGGTTGCGATATACCCGGGTACCTTCAACCCAATCCATAACGGACATGCTGATCTAATTGAGAGAGCGGCCAATATCTTTGATCATGTGGTCCTGGGTATTGCTACCAGCCCAAAGAAAAAACCCGCTGATTTGCAAAAACGGGTTGAACTTGCAATCCAAGTCCTGGCGCATCTGGATAACGTTGAAGTTTGCGGGTTCTCGGGATTGACGGTGGATTTCGCGAGTGCACATAATGCAACGGTGATACTCAAGGGTATAAGGACGGTTACGGATTTTGAGTATGAGTTCCAGATGTTGAGCATGAACCGCGCATTGCTGCCGGGACTCGAAACGGTATTTCTTGCACCTTCAGAGAAATGTTCGTACATTTCATCTTCGCTGGTCAGGCAGATTTCCTTTTTGGGTGGCGACATAGCTCAGTTCGTTCACCCGGCGGTTGCCAGGGCTCTACAGGATGGACTCATAACCAATTAGTTACGGCTTGACGAAGTCAAACGTGACGGCGGCAGCATTTTGCAGTGGTCCGC
>JASJXV010000127.1 GCA_030123805.1 Gammaproteobacteria bacterium | reverse complement strand
AGGCGGCTGTCTTTGGCAAAACCAACCTCCCGTCCATTACAATAAAGGTAGTAACAGTTCTCAACTCCACCCAGATGGAGGATGACACGTCTTTGTTTCCAGCCACGAGGTAGTGTGAACAGGATTCGGTATAATCCGGTCGGATTCTCATTCGGAACCAGGGGAGGTTCATTCTTAAAGGGCATCAACACATTGGTGTAGATGGGTTTGTCAATGAAATCCGAACGGGTCCAGAGTCCCGGTACTTCCATCTTATGCCAGTCCGCATCATTGGTTTCCGGATTTTGCCAATTTTCAGGTGTTGCATCCGGATGATTCACTCGCAGAAACCGCCATTTTCCGTTAAGTGACTTGAACCAGGGAGATTTAGCCCTGTCTCTTGCGAGAGCCTGTTCGGTCGTGGCAAATGGTATCAGTGGGCTACGGGAGGGTAGCCTTCCCATGGCCAGTACTTCGGGATTTTCCCAGTGTGGATGTGCCATAGCCTGTTCCGGATATGACCAGGAGAGAGGGTATCTCTCCTGGTCTGTTGAATCAGAACACCAATAATGCTTTGCTATGTGTGGTTTGTAAATCTAACTAACGCGTTTATCAGAAATTGTAACTGATGGATTTTTCTATCAAGCCATTCTTATCCAGATCGTCTTGCTGACATGCCAACAGGTCTTTCTTTTTCAGGACATACACTTTAGTTCGATTTTCTGCCCAGCGTCTTCCCTCACGTTCAAACAGCAGTGTGACTCGTTCGTTGCTCGGTAGATTTTTCAAGGAGGCACCATAATCACACAATGTGGCAAGAACCGAGTGCTCCAGCATTGTGTTTTGTTTCTGCCGGGCTTCCTGCGCAGTTCGCATGATTTTTTTGCGTTCTTGTGCCTTGCGCTCGCGTTCCCTATCCAGCACATCATTTAGCTGGTCACCTTTTTGCTCCAGCTCCCTGATATTTTCTTCCAGTCCTCTGATCGTTTGTTCCAGATCCTGTTTGGCAGTATCCTCAGCGCGAATAAGTGCAATTTCCTGGTCTCTTATCTCATCTCTGAGCTGCCTCATCTCCCGACGCAGCGAGCGCAAATCGCTTCGTGACTGTCTATCAAGATCAGATTGATGCCTGGCATAATGATGCCTACCAAGCCTGGTGGTATAAAACTCGTGTATATCATGGTCGAAATCGATTTCACCGATTGCGATACCAACATCTGACATGATATTGCCGATCATTTCCGGCAAATCTGCCAGTGTTTCAAGTTCAAAAAGTTCGACATTCGCGTCGTCATCAGAGATAAACACTTGTTTAAAAAAGGATCTGCGCGATGAAATAACGAAAATCGCTCCCTGTTCCGCAAGATAACTTCCTCTTACAGAAGCATTACATTTTCTACATTCATCATCAGACTCAATCGCACCGCTGATGATTTTGGTCATTACCTTGATATCCTTGCGAATTTTGTTGAATTCATTGTCAGCCAGGCTACTGGTAGCCAGGCAGCAGCTAACGATAAATATTAGGGGTAGGGTAAAATGTTTCATAAATTATTGTCCTGCTGATTAGTAATCGTGTTTAGCACATGTGTAATATTGCCGATCTCCCGCCTTCCCTGCATCTGATTTCGGAGCAGAAATCTCAAACTGTCTTCAGTCGATTCTTCCAGCCGTCTCCGGTCTTCGTTCCACACTGTCATCATGGTACCGAGGTCTTGCCTTCGTTCCGATCGGCTGGCCATCAGGATCGTGCGGAGCATCAGTTGATTGGCAGCAACCTGCTGGCTGGTAAAATTGACCATACTGGTATCCACATCGCGTTGGTTTTGCATTGCCAGTTGTCTTAACCTGGAGTCAATCTCTTGACTGCTAACATAGTCACTCTGTCCGGCAAAGCTGATCTGAAAACCTGTCTCGTTGTTGGTTATTTCGACTCTGAACAGTACGAGAATGAGCACCAGTACCGAAGACAGCGATCCAGCTAGCTGTAACCACGAAAAATCTTGCCTGGAACTAAAAAAGTAATCTCTCCTGTTCCATCTCGGCACATTGATATTTGTCCATGCCGTGCTCTTTAAATCCATTTCCCAGATTCCCTGCAACAAATCCGAACATGCATCGCAAATTTGCAGGTGCTGGTCTATATCGCTTCTCAGCGAACCATCCAAATCGCCTTCGGCGAATTCGAAAAGATATAATTGCGCTTGTTCACACTGCAAGGGACACCTCCGTAACTTTTCGCATACTCTTTAGTGCTGAATATAGTCTTGTCTTTGCGGTGTTGGATGAGATGCCAAGCTGACTGCCAATCTCATCAAACGTAAAATGTTGAAAGAACTTCAATTCCACTACCAGCCTTTGCTGTCTTGACAAGCTGTTCATTAGGCGGATGACCTCACGATTTTGCTGGGTGCTAATCATATTCGCCTCCGGATGTCGATCGATTCGCTCGTCTGCGATCAGATCCATTGCATCCGTGTCCTGCACATAAGGCCTTCTGCGTCGCAAGAAATCAGCACATCGAAAGGACGCCAGCCGAAACAGCCATGCCGGGAATGGACCCTCACCCCGATAGGCACCAAGGTTGCGATACACCGCCATCAGGATCTCCTGGAGCATGTCTCGGGCATCATCGGCATTACCTCCCATGCGGTAAGCGTAGTTATACAGTCTCTTTTCATAACGCTTTACCAGGGACAACCATGCCCTTTCGGAGCCCTCCAGCGCCCTGGTGATGAGCTGTTGATCGCTCTTGCTGCCAAGCATATGTAACGATTCCGGAATTGTAGTAACTGTTAAGTCGGTTAATAGCAGTAAATAGTTTGGCTTTTTTGGCGTAATATTCCCAGCGGCATGTCAACACTTTGGAAAGCAGGGGTCGATAACAATGCAAAAAAAGCCAACAAAAGCCGTCGTGGTACTTCTGGATAGCCTGAATCGCCACATGCTGGGGTGTTACGGCGGTCGGGAATTTGAAACCCCCAATCTGGATCGATTCGCACGCCGTGCCCTGCGCTGCAAAAACCACTACACCGGCTCATTGCCATGTATACCAGCGCGACACGACATCCTGGTGGGAGCAATGGATTTTCTGTGGCGCCCCTGGGGATCCATAGAATTGTGGGAACGACCAATCACATACGAACTCAGGCTGAAAGGAATTCCCACCATGTTGTACACGGATCACCCGCACCTGTTTGAAACGGGAGGTGAGAATTACCATACCGATTTCTTTGCCTGGGAATATACCCGCGGGCATGAAAGCGATCCCTGGAAAACGCGCGAAGATCCGAGCTGGATTGGAACTCCAGCCCTTCCGGCAGGCACCAGAAACAGCCAGACAATTGGCAAGGGGGCCAGAGCAACCGTGCCGATCCAGCAGTATGATCTGTCTCGGACCTGGTTTCGTGAAGAGAGTGATTTTCCAGGCCCCAGGACAATGTTGGGTGCCGCCAGTTGGCTGAAAGAACAGGCTTCGCACCAGGATAGTTTCATGTTGTTTGTAGATGAATTCGATCCTCATGAACCCTTCGATACCCCGGCGCCCTGGGCGAATAAATATGACCCGGAATGGTCGGATGAACTGATTATCTGGCCACCTTATGCCATCGGTGGGATCGAAAAAGGCATCATCACCGAGCGGCAGGGCAGACATATCAGGGCTAATTATGGTTCCAAACTGAGCATGATTGATCACTGGTTTGGTAAAGTACTCGATGTCATGGATGAGGAGGACTTGTGGAACGATACGCTGTTCATACTCTGCACCGACCATGGCCACTATCTGGGAGAGAGGGATCTATGGGGTAAACCGGCTGTACCCCAATATGAAACACTCGGGCATACACCCTTAATGATTGCCTATCCCGGCGTGTCCGCCGGAACCACTGATGCACTGACCACAAATGTGGATATTCACGCGACCCTGATGGACTTGTTTGATCTGGAAAGTCACTATCTGAGTCATGGGAAATCCATGTTGCCATTGCTCAAAGGGGAGACGGAGAATATTAGAGAGTGGGCAATAGGCGGTGTATTTGGCCGCTGGGTACAAATACAGGACGGCAGACACAAATATGCCCGCAGTCCTGTCGATACCGGGTTTCCATTGTCTATGTGGTCCAATCGCTGGTCAACAATGCCGATTAACGCAATGCCCGGTCTGCGGTTGCCGAATCCGGACCATCGCGCCTGGTTGGACTTTATGCCCGAATCCGATATTCCGGTTATCAGACAACCCTTCGTTGAGGGTGATTTACTACCCTATTGGTCGATCAATCCCCCCGTGGATGAACACTATCTGTTCGACATCAGTCAGGATCCTGAAGAAGAAAACAATCTCGTCGGACAAAGAGCAGAGAGGCACATGAAGGAACTACTTCATGCCGCGCTTACAGAATTGCAGGCACCTGATGAACAGTTTGCCCGGTTGGGGCTGGCTTAATACAATGTCATTCTTTCGCATCTGTCCGCTGGCGAGACGATTATTCACGTGGTTAGTCTTACTGAACCCGCAGGTGGATTCCAGGCCATTGAAGGGAACCTGGAGGATGTATATTTCTCGACTCTCTTTGCGCATAAAATCGCTGTGGCACTTTAAGACGAGGATTTTGCATATGTTCTGGCATGTCTTCCGGTTCGAAGTTTCATACCATAGGCGTCAGCCTTTGGTATACAGTGTCACAGCAGTGTTTTTTCTGCTTACTTTTCTCGCCACTACAACACCGAACGTCACGCTTGGTGGAGGTACCGATAGCCTCAATATCAACGCGCCCTTTGCTATTATGCAGTCACTGGCAGCCATGAGTTTGCTGTGTGTTTTTACAGCGATTACATTTTCTGCTAATCCGGTGATTCGAGATTATGATTATGGGACGGCAGAACTCTTCCTCCCCAACCAGGGTTGATAAATTTTCTTAGCTATTTAGGAATATTGCGGGCAGCATTGCGTTTCGGGTCTTGCTGGTTTTGGGTTTATTCAATGTTGTAGCAGGTGCACTTGGAAATCTGGGTGATCCGTTCGGCACGTCCGTGTATCCCACAACCGGATTTATGTTAACGATGATACGTTTGGTTACCGGATATACGAACCGGCTAGCCCTCTCGCACCTGGAGACAGCTTTAGAATTGAGTTTGAAACCGCCTGGCGAACACCCGCTAAAAGAGCCGAAAGTATTGACGATGAATCAGCCTGGATGCGAAATGGATTAGGTGACATCGAACGCGTTGCATTGGATACAATTGTAAGTACGTCAGTTGATCCGATAGCGGTTGCACCGGGCTGTCTCCAGAATGAATGGGTGGCAGGCAACAGACACTACTTCCACTATAAAATGGACGTGCCCATCTGGAATTTCTATTCTTATTTATCGGCTGACTACAAAGTCAGGAAAGACAGTTGGAACCATGTGAACATTAAAGTCTACTATCTTCATGAGGTGAATGTAGACAAGATGATCGATCGAAATCCTGAAGATAACAAGGTGAAGGTGGGGGGGGTAAGAAAAGCAGATGCCGTTATTAACCATCCCGAAAATTGAACAGCGTTTGAAAGCCCATGAAGCCTTGATCCCTTTCGTAAGCGAGAGCACTCGGCAGGCAGCAGTAGCTGTAATCCTGAGAGAAGGCACATCCGGAACTGAAGCCCTGTTCATTCGTAGAGCAGAAAGACCCGGGGATATCTGGTCCGGAAACATGGCCTTTCCCGGTGGGCACAGAGAAGCACAGGATCAGGATCTGCAGGCGACAGCCGTGAGGGAGACCAGGGAAGAGATCGGTCTGGACCTGAATGTACATGCTCGATTGCTTGGTCATCTGGATTACATTGACGTGAATCCAATCGGCACAACTCTGCAAATGATTGTCGCACCCTATGTCTATGCATTGACAGGAGTGACTCCGGAATTATCTCCCAATCATGAAGTAGCTGACGTGCTATGGGGTTCCATGCGTGATATGTATTATGGCGAATCTCGCACATCCAGGGATTTCCACGTCCGTGGCGAAACCCGAACATTTGCAGGATATGGTATTGAAGACCAGATTGTCTGGGGCCTCACCTATCGCATGCTGGGGCAGTTCTTTTCTATTCTGAATCCGGAATGGCAGCAATAATCTTACCTGGCTGGATCTGGGCCGCATATTTCACGAAGGTGGTAGAGATGCTCCACGGGGCGTCGTTTCTGAATAATGACGTCAAAAGAAATCAGCTTTAAGTACGCCATAATCAAGAATTCGATTCAGCACAAATTATCCTGCAGCGAACTTTTTTGCGCTTAACGGGAACTACCAGAGAGTGGGCGTGTTTGGGAAATATATCAATTACCGCATTCCGCTTATTTGAAGACTCTCCGCCACCCCATGACAGATAATTTTGCGATTGATCTATACAATCAGGTCTGGTTAGTGTAAACGTTAATACTGTAAGAAGAAGTATAAACAGAAGTAGAACAATAAATAATTGGGGGATAAATATGGGAATTCAATATACACGTCTCGGGTGGACGTTGCTTGCTGCTGCGTCAATATCCATTCCAGGGGTCGTACAAGCTGCCGACTCCAGGCGGCAAATCGAAGAAGTTATTGTCACGGCAGAACGACAAGAGGCTTCTATTCAGGATACTTCAATTTCTATCACGGCATTTACAGCTCAAATGCTCGATGATTTTGGCATTCGAAACCAGGAAGACCTGCAGAATTTCATACCGGCAACGACGATTCAGCCATACGACGCTACGATTCGCGGGGTCGGCCGAAACTTCCGCGCTTTAGGAGGAGACCCGGGTGTTGCCACTTATATGAATGGTGTTTACTCGGAAGACCTGCTGACAGCGACGGCAGCAACATTCTGGGATGTGCAGCGAATTGAGGTGCTCCGTGGACCACAAGGCACACTGTACGGTCGAAACGCTGTCGGTGGTGCAATCAATATCATCTATAAACAACCCACTGAAGAGTTGGACTATGCCTTTAGGGTCATCGGCGGAAACTTCAACACCGAGGAGTACTATGGCATGGTCAGCGGCCCGCTCATAGATGATGTACTGTCAGCCCGATTCAATTTCAGTCTTCGAGACCGTGACGGCATCGTCGAAGAAATTGGTCCAGGAGACGACATTGATAGTCTTGGTACCGAAAACATTGCTGTTCAATTTAAATTTACGCCGAGCGCCACCTGGGAATTTGACGTTCGTTTTAACCGGATGGAAATTGATCGGTCAATGGGTGGTGCCAATGGTGGCGGACTGGTCGTTTTGAATGAAGAAGGTATGCCGTCGAGGAATACCACAGATCTTGTTGCAGGCTATAGAGCAATCGACACGACGAATACAGATCCAGCGAACTACGCGCAAGAAAGCTGGTATGACGTGACACGCCCGGTATTGAATTTCACCGACCCTTTAACAGGAGCGAACGTACAGGCCCAACACGTGAGGGCAGGTGTTGACGTCCAGGACTGGGACGGACGTCAAAATGCTGCGGCTTCACTTGATGGTTTTAACAACACCAGTGCCGTTAGTGCAGCAGCATACAACGACTGTGTATTCCCTGATGCTATCTCGGGTGACGATCTTTGTGCAGCAACTAATGGGCTGAACCGCGAACAATTTGATCAGCAGGGCGTACAGTTTAGCACCGTATGGGATCTTACCGATACCGTGCAACTCAAATATATCTACGGTTACAACAAATTGTCGTATCAGCGAAACGTTGATGATGACAATACCGCGAGTCAGTTTCACGATTTGCAGTTCTATGTGAATCATGAAGCAAAGTATGAATCACATGAGTTACAGGCGTTCTATGACATCAGTGACAACCTGTCTTTCACATCAGGTATATTCTTCTATGATGCGCTGATCGATCAGCGTGGCGACTATTATTCAGCTGTGGGCGAGGGCATCCGCATCAACCCTTACAACGATGTCACAGGACTTGCCGGCATTGTTATGTCCTTGTTACCAGGCATCATCACTGCCAGCAATACGGCTGATCTTGATGCAGATGGTAATCCAGTAGACGCTGCGACGTTCAACGGGCTGCAGCCGACGCTGCATTCTGCTAAAGCACTGTGTCAGGATCCGGCAACCCGTAAAGCGCAATGTGCCGCGAACTATGCAACGATGCACCCAGCACCTGCAGAAAACAACAATCTGCACATTGCAGTATGGGGTGGCGACGATGGTACAAATCCGGATCTTGATGTCCAGCATGGTCCCAACACTCGGGGTAGTGATTTGTTGTATCACACGCAAACCGAACGTGACTCGTTTGCCGCCTATACACAAGGGGTCTGGGATATTAATGATGCGTTCACGTTGACATTTGGACTTCGTTACGCGAAAGACGAAGTCACCGCTGAAGAGAACCTGTTTCGGTACGCTGAAGTCGCTGCTGGTTTTTTCCCTGCATTTGGTATGACTAATTTTGACTATAATCTCTTAAACGGTGGCGTAGTCGCGGATGCAGCAGCTCCGGGTGGCTATTCACCCACCGAGCGTGCAGTAAACGGCGGTTTTCCTGCCGCGATAAGCGTGTATCGACCGTTTAAGCGTAAAGACACTAAAATGACAGGCCGGATCAATCTGGACTGGAATGTGAACGATGCCATTCTGCTTTACCTGTCTGCCACTTCAGGTTATCGGTCTGGTGGCAACAGCCTGGTTTACTTTAGTGCAACACCGGCCTACGATCCGGAAGAGCTGCTGGCATACGAATTCGGTTATAAGACGCAGATGCTGAATGATACTTTGCAGTTGAATGGATCCTTTTACCTGTATGATTATGAAACCATTCATACATTTGCAGCAGAAGTGACACCTCCACTGGTTGCAGGTGACGATGCCGGTATGACAACTTCAACACTTGGGGCTCCGGGCGCGGAAATCTGGGGTATCGAAGCGGAAGCATTGTGGCTTGCGACTGATGAATGGACAGTGGGTGGCAACTTTAGTTTCACGCCCAGTGAGTATGACAAAGATCAGTTCATGATGGATCCCGCTGGCGTCGATAGGCCGTTTTCATTGTTCCCAACCTTTGAAGGCCTGTCGGTGAATATAAAGGGTAACCAGCTCGTGCAGGTTCCTGAATGGAAATATACTGCATGGGCCAGATACCGCATGCCTTTATCCGGTGGATCGAATGTCGAGTTCTTCGGCGTCTATAGCTGGATTGATGAGGTCTACTACTCACCCTTCGAGAGTGCACGCGAGAGAGCCGATGCTTACGACAGGACTGACCTGCGTGCCACCTGGACCTCGGCTGATGGAAATTGGATCGTCTCAGGTTTTGTGAACAACGTATTTGACGATGTCGGTGTACTGCAAATTCTGCGTGAAGACGAATCAGAGTTTTTCCGCCATACAGCTGCAATAACCTCTCCACGTCTAATTGGTGTTGAACTTACCTACAGTCTTGCCAACTAGACTCAAGGAGTTATACAAACTCACTAAAAAGGCGACCCTATGGTCGCCTTTTTTTATGCGTGCGCCAAGCATAGCGCTGTTCCGCATCGTCTTTTTTGATCAGGGTTT
>JASJXV010000126.1 GCA_030123805.1 Gammaproteobacteria bacterium | reverse complement strand
GAGAGCCTGCAGTATTTTCCTTCGGAATCGAACGGCCAATACCAGTCATTCGATCAAGAGTAGCTAAAGACCATATGCCCGCTGTGCATTCTTATAAAGAAACAACTCCTGGATTTCCGGGCTCATCTTCAAAGCATCGAGACCTTGAAGAGCCTTTGCCGGTGTAATCATCGGATAGTTTGTCCCGAACAAAACTTTCTCACGTCCATTTGTGTTCATGTACTGCACTAGCTGAGGTGGGTAATGCCTCACGGTATAGGCGGACGTATCGATGTAGACGTTGCGATGCTTGGTCGCAACCGCGATGGCTTCATCTGTCCAAGGGTAGCCAATGTGGCCTCCTACGATGACGAGATCTGGAAAATCCAAGGCAACACGATCCAGATATATGGGCCTTCCAACCTCAGAAGACATGAGCGGTCCTGTGTGACCAATCTGGGTACAGAATGGGATGCCCAGATCACAGCACGCGGTGTAGACCGGGTAGAACAGTCGATCTGTTGGAGCGAGTTCCCAAAGCCAGGGTAAAACCCTAATCCCCTTGAAGCCGAGATCATTCACACATCGTTTTATCTCCTCAACTGCTTCCATGGGTTTACTAATGTCCACCGAACCGATCCCAACCAATCGATCCGGGTATTCACTGACGAAGCTGGCGACCTCGTCGTTTGAAATCATGACATTGCGCGGCGCGACCCAGGCCGAGATGAGTGATATGGCCACACTGGCCTTATCCATACTGTCAATCGTTATCGCGAGGGGTAGTTGTTCAGTCGGTGTTTCTGAACGCCCCCATCGGCGCAACGATTCGAATATTGGATCTTGCGAGTGTCGCAATGTTGGATGTTGTGCCCACGCATCAATGATCAAAATGGTTCCCCCGGTTGTTCCTGGTCAGGCAGCATTGAATTATCCCATGATACGATTTTGTTCGGCACGAATTCAATCCATCGACTCAGGCCCGGTAACGTTGCCTTTAAACAGGAATAGTGGTTTATTGCTCTTTCACGGAAATAACTGCTTTCAGTTCATTCGTAGAAACATGTTAACTGTCTCAACTCCTGAAGCTATCACTCAAGTACTGAAGACGAAACTGGGACTCGCCCTGAAGATTGACTCAATATTGCAACGTCCTGATCGCTGCATGGCTCTGCTGCCAGATTCACAAATGGCAGTCCTGGCGACAAGTGAAACTGGCGCGCAACTTATGCGCTCTGAGCGTAAAATTCTGCAGGCTTTAGGTGGTAAATCTTCATTCCAAACACCAACTATCGAAAAGGTTTCTGACGATGAGACCGTAGACCTGCGCAACATGGTATCCGGCAATACCAACTTCAATGATATCCTGCAACACTTAAACAAGAATCCAGCCATTGCAAAGCAGGTAACAATCAATATCGCTGCAATTCTCGCTGAACTGCATAGCTGCCTGGATCATTCTGACCGGCTAATTTCAAAACAAAGAATTCTGCTCTACAACGCGATCAGTGCTATCACCTTCCTGGCTTATCGCAATGGTATCGAAAACGATACCAGATGGTGTGGTAGAACCTATGATGAAGATATACCAAACTGGCTCGATCAGCTTGAGCGACTAGTGCCAACTAAATAACTAGAATTTGATGTTACGAATCCATAAAACAGCAAGTAAAAAGAGAAAGCCCCGGATATGATTACAACAGGAAAGCAGACCCTCAAGATAACCCCAATCGGGTACCTGGTTACCCTCGGGTGTGTGCCTGGAGCAGACGCTATGAACATCTGTATCTATTAAGCTAGCTGTCCTTAGAATTCCTGTTCTAGTTATTTTTTGCTGCTTCCTCCGAGGTTCTTGAGGTGCCTGGCAATTCAACGGTAAAGGGGGCTGGAACCATCACGATGCCAAGCTGGGAAAACATGACCCTATTGTCCCAGGTAACCCAGGTTTCGGCAATTTTGCCGTTTTCGATACGGTGGATGCCAGCCATTTCTATAGACACTGATTTGCCGGTCGGCGGAAATGGTCCTGGCCCGGTATTGGTGCCCTCATACCGCCCCCAAAAGGCGACCAGGTCACCTTCAGTCACCAAAATATCCAAGATTACGCGATCATCAGGGAAAGCTATGGCGCCTTGTTTGAGAAAGGTAACAAATTGCTCGAGACTGGTGACCTCAATATCCGGTGTGGCTTGAGAGTGACGGCGATAGTCATCAGCGATGACATCTTTGAGCGCATCGTAATTACGCGAATTGATATAATCTGCTGCCTGCTCAACGACAGCTTTCACAGCCTTGACATGATCTGGAGCCGCGGTTGATGTGGAGTGCTCACAGGCGGCCAGTACTAAAAGAGAGAGTGCTGCTAATATCGTGAGGAATCTGCAAATCATTGTAAATCTCCAATTACCTGGTGGACTGGACTGTCGAGTTGTGGCTTGCATCAGGCTAATTGTGAGGATAGATGAATAAGCCAGTCTGTTCTCGTAGTGTCAAAGTATATGCCAATAATTTGACTCGCAGCCGAAGAGAAAATCTACCAGAAGTTCCGAACTGGTTCAGCTTTGGGTACTCTCCTGTCCTAAGCACCAGAATCAGATTGGCTGGAATATAATGGAGCTTTACGCTTAAAAGGCGCACCTGGTATCCTGGCCGCCATGGAAATCGATAGAGTAAACACTCTTGGGGGCGCCATGCAGCCTGGAGGTCGCTGACCAGCCGGTCGTTTGAACATACGCCAACATTAAGCGACAATAGGTGGCGCAGTGCAGCTCACAATCCTTCCACCGGGTATAGCTGCTACCAGGGAATTCTTTAAGCGAGGACTAATCATGTCGGGATCACTTCCACTTGAGGCCCGCGTTGTCGTCGTGGGCGGTGGTGTGGTGGGGGCCTCCGTCGCTTACGAGCAATGGCCGAAGCCCTGGGCAAAAATCCACCCGCCAGTCGCTATTCTGCCGATATGTCAAAACACTACGCTTTGGGTGCCATGCCCCCCACATCGATGACAACAGAAAGGACTGGTCGAGTTGAACGGATATTCGTTTCTGTCAGTTGTACGACAGGCACTTAACGGACATAAAGGGTGGCCGGTTGTCTGGCGGTCGCCCGAGCCAAAGAAAAACTACGATGTGGTTATTGTTGGCGCTGGTGGTCATGGTCTTGCGACGGCCTATTACCTGGCAAAAAACCACTTTATCAAAAACATTGCTGTCCTGGAAAAAGGCTGGCTCGGTGGTGGTAACACGGGTCGTAATACGCAGATTACACGCTCGAACTACTTCTGGCCACAAAGTGCAGCATTCTTCGACCACTCGCTGAAGCTCTACGAGCATCTTGGTCAGGAGCTTAACTTCAATGTGATGTTAAGCCAGCGCGGTATGCTGACGTTGGCGCACAGCCTTCATGAGTTGGAGGGTATGCGGCGATGGGCGAACGCAATCAAGATCAATGATATCGATGCCGAGGTTCTGACACCCATTGAGGTTAAGAAACTTGTGCCGCTGATCGATCTTAATTGCAGATTTCCGATCCGTGGTGGATTTATCCAGCACCGCGGAGGCATCTCACGTCATGATGCCGTCGCGTGGGGCTATGCACGCGCCGCAAGTGCCTACGGTGTCGACATCATCCAGCAATGTGAGGTCACCGCATTCAACATCTCGTCAGGGCGGGTGACAGGCGTGCACACGACCCGTGGCACGATCGGCGCTGACAAGATCAGCATCGCCGTTGCCGGTCACACAAGTGAGCTGGCAAGGATGGCCGATTTTCGAGTGCCCGTTACCAGTATGGCATTACAGGCCATGGTCAGTGAGCCGATCAAACCCTGTCTCAATACGGTTGTGATGTCACCCATTATTCACATGTATGCTAGTCAGTCAGATCGCGGTGAGCTGGTCTTCGGCGGCGGCGCGGATCTTTACAACAGCTATGCGCAACGGGGGGGAATTCCGTTGTTGCAAGAAAATATCGCCGCGCTCCTGGAGCTGTTCCCGGCATTCAGTCGCTTGCGGCTGATGCGGCAATGGGCCGGTATCGTTGATATTACACCGGATACCTCGCCGCTCATGGGTCTGACGCCAGTGCAGAATCTCTATATCAGCGGTGGCTGGGGAACCGGCGGTTACAAGGCAATTCCGGCGGGGGGCGAAACCATGGCCTACACGATTGCGAATGATCAGCCGCACCCATTGATCGAGGATTTCGGGCTTGAGCGGTTCGAATCCGGTGCGCTGATAGACGAGGGTGCGGCCTCGGGAGTGGCACACTGATGCTGAGACTCAGCTGTCCCTGGTGCGGTACGCGCGATGAACTGGAGTTTTCGTTCGGCGGCGAATCACACCTGACGCGTCCAACGCTTGCTGCCAGCGACGCCATATGGTCGGACTATCTTTTCAATAAAGAGAACCCCAAAGGCATTCATTTCGAGCGTTGGATGCACAGTTATGGTTGCGGGCGCTGGTTTAACGTTGCGCGGGATACGGTGACTCACGAAATCTATGCGGTATACAAGATGGGCCTACCGAAGCCCGATTTAGACTAATGGCTCCTACACAAAAAAATCGCTTAACATCGGGTGGCAGAATTGATCGCAGCAAGCCACTATCGTTCAAATTCAATAACAGAAAGCTTCAAGGTTACCAGGGAGACACCATTGCATCAGCATTGCTGGCCAACGACATCAGCACGGTTAACCGGAGTTTCAAATATCATCGGCGACGCGGCATCATGTCCGCCGGGGTGGAAGAAACCAATGCACTGCTGACCGTATCCGATGGCAAAGGTGATGTACCTGTAGTGCGTACAACCGTGCGCGCATTGGTTGATGACCATCAGATTAAATCTCCGAGCGGCTTCCCGAGCGTTAACTTTGACCTGGGTCGGGTGCTGGATTTCACCCACAGACTTTGGACGGCAGGTTTTTACAACAAGGTATTTAAGTGGCCAAACTGGCACTGGTACGAGGGTATGGTTCGCCGTATGGCCGGGCTTGGCAATTTGCCCGGTGGCGAGGATGGCAACAGGTACTTCCACCACAATCTACATTGCGACCTACTGATCGTCGGTGCCGGACCGGCAGGTCTGGCGGCAGCGTTGAGCTCGGTAACTAGTGGCGCGCGCGTGCTACTTGTTGAACAGGACCATGAACTGGGTGGCAGCCTTCTCGCCAACAGAGCACTGATTAATGCTGTTGACTCCGATCTATGGATTAGTCGAACGCGATCAGCACTTGAAGAGGCAGTGAACGTCACCGTCATGACGTCGTCGACGGTTTCGGGCTACTACGATCACAATGTTCTTACCATCATCGATCGGTCGACGGTTGGTGTTAAACGTTTCTGGAAAGTCAGGGCAAAAGAAGTGCTACTGGCCACCGGTGCTATCGAGCAACCGCTGGTGTTCGAAAATAATGATCGGCCAGGCATCATGTTAGCCCATGCGGCGATGGAGTATGTGAATCGCTACGCCGTAAAACCCGCCGACGTGATGGTGGTAGTGACCAACAATGATTCTGCCTATCAGGTAGCATTTACCTTGTACGACAACGGTGTTCGGGTTCCGGCAATTGTTGACGCGAGAAAAAATATCGCAAACGAAATTGTGCAGCAAGCCAATCAGCGTGGCATACCGATCATGTCAAATTCCGTTATTCTGAATACCTTCGGCACATCGGTTCTTTCCAGTGTCAGAGTGGGTACGCTTTCCGACGATGGCAAGTCCACGGTGAACCCAACCGACGAAATCGCGTGTCAGGGCCTCGCGATTTCGGGTGGTTTCAACCCAAGTAGCGATCTCTATTCTCAAGCTGGCGGTAACCTGCAGTATGCCGCTGAGTTGGCCTGTTTTGTGCCAATGCAGTGTCGGCAGCGTGTAACGGTCGCCGGTGCTGCACAGGGTAAATTCTCACTGGCTGAAGCACTGACGGAAGGCGCGTGCGCAGGTTCCGAGGCAGCGAACAAAGCAGGCTTTACCTGTGCGCCAATCGATGTCACCACTTCAACGACCAGCAGTTACAACTTGAAGGCTGTCAGAATTACACCGGCAGGAGACTCGAGTCGGAAGTGGGTTGATTTCATGGCCGACGTCACGGTGGCGGACATAGAACTGGCGGTTCGTGAAAACTTTGTTTCTGTCCAGCATCTGAAACGTTACACCACTACCGGAATGTCGGCCGATCAGGGCAAGACCAGTAACCTGAACGCACTGACTCTGCTGGCTGAATTGACTCAAAAGCCGATTGGGGAAGTGGGTACGACGACATTCAGACCGCAGTTCATGCCAGTGCCGATGGGTGCGATCGCAGGACAGCGGCATGGAGACTTTTACACTCCGGCGCGTTTGTTACCGGCTCACGATTGGCATGTCCGCCATGGGGCTGTGTTCGAAAATTACGGCGCCTGGAAGCGACCTGAGTATTACGCGACCAATGGTCGCGATCGCGAAACCGCCATTCGAGAAGAAGTGCTTGCGCTCCGTCGAAGCGCTGGACTCTTCGATGGTTCACCACTCGGCAAGATCGAATTAACAGGGCCCGATGCGGGTGAATTTCTCAATCGAATCTATGTCAACAATGTGCTTACGTTGAAGCCCGGTCGTATTCGTTACGGGCTCATGCTCAGCGAGAATGGCATCATCATTGATGATGGTGTATTTGCAAGGCTGGCTGACGATCACTACCTGGTGAGCACGACCTCGGCCAATGCGGATCGCATCATCGCCTGGCTCGAAGAATGGCACCAGTGCGAATGGCCGGATCTTGAGGTGATCATCTCAACCGTCACCAGCCAATGGGGTGTAACAACGATAGCTGGCCCGAACGCGAGAGTCCTGTTGCAAGGGATTGAGTCCGATATCGATTTTTCGGCGCAGGCTTTGCCTCATATGTCAGTCGCGACAGGCACATTGCTGGGCGTACCAGCCCGTGTACAACGAGTTAGCTATACCGGCGAGATGAGTTTCGAGATCAATGTTCCTGCAATACAAAGTCAGCGCGTTATTGAAGCTTTGATGAACCTGGGCGGTAATCGTATCGCACCGATTGGCGTTGAGGCATCGCTTTTGCTCCGAACCGAGAAAGGTTATCTACACGTAGGCGCAGATACCGATGGTATGACCAATGCGCTGGACGTCGGTTTCGCTGGCATTGTGGCCAAAAAGCAATCCGACTTTGTTGGCAGAAGATCCCTTCTTCGCGCGGATGACCAGCGCAAGGATCGACGGCAATTCGTGGGTGTCGAGCCACTGAACGACAATGAGAATCTGCAGTCAGGTGCGCATTTCGTCACGCCGCAAGACGAGGGTCGCCGCAGTCAGGGCATAGTGACATCGGCTTGTTTCAGCCCGACGTTGAAACGGATCATCGGTCTCGGTTTGCTGGAACGCGGCTTTGAGCGAAAAGGCGAGACCGTGACGGTTTTCGATGACGGACGCACATTCGATGTCCGCATTACGGAACCGGTTTTCTATGACCCCTCCGGGGAGAAAATGAATGCCTGAACATCCTGGTTTTGATCTCAGTCAAATTAATGGTCGATCAATGGTGCAGCTACGCGTTCGTCCTGGAACTGCCGACGCAGCATGCAAAGCATTACAACTTCCACAGCAACCGCTGCGTTGGTGGGGCGAAGATCCGGCGGCCTACTGGCTTGGACCGGATCACTGGCTGCTCACCAGTGACACGAAACCTGCCAAAGACATCATACGTCAAATCGATATCACGCTGGCGGGTCAGCTATATGCTGCGACAGATATGTCATCGAGCAATGTGTGCTTTGCATTAAGGGGGCCGGCGGCTCGCAGGGTGCTGGCGATGGGTTGCGGAATTGACGTGCACAGAAGCGCATTCACGACGGGTCATTGTACTCGCACACACTTCGCGAATGTGCTGCTTTTCATCGTTGTGGTCGAAGACGATAACTTTAATCTTTACGTTGACCGGAGTTTGGCTCGTTACCTTCGCAACTGGTTAGTCAATGCTGGCGAAGACCCCATTACGCGCGATTTGAAATACCGGGCAGCGGAGGTCAGTAATGAGCATGACAGCACGATCAATGGTAAGAGCAATCAAACAGGTTAGCGCGAATTTTCCTGAAAATTATAGTGAGCAAATATGAAAGAGCATACTCGGGTAGTTGTAATTGGTGGCGGTATCGTCGGTGCCGCAATGCTATATCATTTGACTAAATTGGGTTGGTCTGATGTCGTCCTGGTGGAACGAAAACAACTAACAGCCGGATCTACATGGCATGCTGCTGGCGGATATTCAGACACGGCAGCAACAACTCTGGACACATGCTTCAAAGGCGGGTGATGATCAGACCGCAAAGCCGCCAGGATTTTACAGGAAAGCACCCAAGGTTGATCGAAGAAAGGGGCCTCGCCATTGGACAACCCGAAGAAACCCATGCGACGATGTTAAAGAAGACATTGACAAGTTGCTTGCTTCTAACCCCTGCCAATCAGCAGTTGGTCTACTCAGAGAACTGACCGCGAAGTACCCGGACAAGTTTGGTCCACAACATCGGCGCAGTATCCAAAGACGTGTTGTAGAATGGCGAAACAGCAAACACAATCCTGGTCGAGACCTAGAAAGACTCATGCTGCCAGAATCAAGTTAGCATGAGTCGATGCGGGATGCAGACTAATCCCTTGGGCCAGCCAATGTTGGTATCGTTATGTTTAGTGAGGATGTCCGCTTTGTGCTGTGAATTCAATTGATCAACGCAACACATGCGTTAAATCTATCTTAAATATTGGAACTGACAAAGGTCCACATTGCGGAGGAAAAAAAGGCAGGAAGCTGGCGGGGGTGAGAATCTAAAAACAAAACCCCAGAAATGACAGGGGCTCCCGAAGGAGCCCTATTTCTCAGCCCGGGTAAGAAACTTGTCATCGTCTCAGTTTAGGGCCGGCTGTACGGGACGCACCTTAGTACAGACTCGAATACCCTGATGGGAAGCCGAAGCAACCAGAGCAGGAACATCCTCACTTTAACGCGGTAGCGCTACCGGTGAAGTAACTAAATATTATTAAAATGCGACACACGGTAGATCATATCTCCCTTTACCCAACTTGTCTTGTTGCGAAACCGCCCGATGTTCGGCATTGAAAATCTGGGAATAACACAATGAACCGAGGTCTTCGGGTCAGGTTGTGTTTTACTCAGTACTACTACAGTCACCAACCCTGCCGAGCTTGGTGTCAATACAACTACGGGTCGAACTTTAACAATCTCAGGCGGCACAAATCCATAGGTGACATCACAATCGACAATCTGGCCGGGCTTTAAATCATACCTTACTGCCATAACCGATCACTACTTGATTAACCGTACAAGGCGTGAGTATAAGGAGCATTAACAAGCTTTTCTAGGTAGATGCTGGACTGATATTGATCTTCTTTACCCCTATTTTCAGTATTCGAGTGTGGAAAACAACTATGTTAAAGGATTTGATCTGAACCAGTCGCTGGGTAGCCAAAGTGCAGTCGCGTATGCCCATCGGGTTACGGTACTTCATCACCACGAAGATGGGGGCTTGTGGGGCCGGCATG
>JASJXV010000231.1 GCA_030123805.1 Gammaproteobacteria bacterium | reverse complement strand
CCGTTTTTCAGGCGGACCTGACTCGGCAATTTTGCGCGCAACCTGAATTGAAACAGATAGCTATCGCCACAGGCGTGTTAAACAAGAGGCGGCAGTGGAATATGGAAGAATAATGGAGGGACAGTCGTGCTGCCACCTTTTTCGGGGTGCGAAGCCCCTCAGTTCATCGAACTGATCCACCCGTATCCAACGAACGATCTGGTTGGGTTAGCCGGTATCAAGAGCAGGTATCGGTTTGACTAATGATCGCATCTGACCTTGCCTTCCTTCTTTCGCATGCCCCAATGCGAGCGCCATCATCACCACCAGAGCCAACCCTACGCGCGTGGTCATGTTGGCTTTGCCGCGAATAAAATGATCTTCAAAACCAAAGTTATTGTCGATGCGATTATTGATGCGCTCCAGTGCGCTGCGACGGTTATAGCCGCGATGCCAGGAAGGACTGCCAAAGGGGGTCGGTGTAAAGATACGACGATCCTGTTCGGTGATATCAATGCGAATAATGCGACCGAAGTCGCCAACGTTGATATCCGCGTTCTTATAACATGACTCACGTCCTTCGCAATCCAGTCCGTAGGCCGCTGCTGGACAGCGGTATTTCATGGTGTTTCTGTCTGCTTCAAATCCCTGAAATGCCAGATCCCTGTGTTCACCCGTTAGCGGACATACACAAAACACCTCGCCTTTCTCTGTGTGTATAATATTGTCCGCCCGATCTGGATTGAGCGGCCTGGTGATCGACTTGGAGGGATCGTAATCCGGCATCTGCTTTTCTTCCGACCAAAGTTCACGGGTATCAATAAGCGGTCGAATCTGGTATTCATCCCATAGTTTACTTTTGAGCTTCCCGCTATCGAGTCCTCGGTCTGCACTGAAGTCTTTGCAACGCTCAGCCAGTGCCGGGGTTTCCTCAAACAAGTCATCCAGCATACGATCGAGTTCAGTCACTTCTGCATGTGATGCGGGGGTCAGACCAAACGCCACGGGTATTTCGTACTGTGTATCTGCTATCAGGTGAAGTCCATAGCCAAACCAGCTCTTGACCTTTTTCCATTCCTTACCGGTATTGCTATCGATACCAAGGGTTTCATGTTTGCCCCAGTTGGCATCCGGGTCGGAGGTTTCACCAGTTTCCCGGTTCTCCTGGCCGGTACTATGACTGTCTATTGCTTTGCCGTCATAGCCAAGGTGGTTGCCGAAATCCGGCAGCTCAACCATCAGCTGTTCCCGCAAGGTCTTCATCATCTTCTGGATCAATCCTTGATTTTCTTCCAGTTCAATAAGGTTGCCCAGGAAACGGTAAAAATTCCAACAGTTAGGCACGGTATCAAATAGCTCTTTAGGAATGCTGACGATTTCGGCTTTGTCGGCTTGTTCATTCCAGACAATGGTCGTCACCGGTTTACCTTGTGTGGACATGGGATTGAAACCACAAACACCCAGCAACGAAGGATTGCGACGCATTTCTCGCACCAACCCTTGGATGGATCGATGCTGAAACACGATCCCGGCTATCACGGCATTCCACATGGCCGCGATGGGATAATCATCACGTCCGCGGCCCCTATTTAGCTCCAGCGCTTTTACTATGTCATCATCCGGGAGATAATGTAGCACCAGTTCAAGACGTAGCATGTCTGGAAGGATATCGACGTCGTTCCAGTCAAACAGGGTCGGATTGGTTGCTGCCATAGTGATTCCTTTTAGGAACGGTAACGATTATTTTGTGGTGAATTAATTTTACCCTATGGCAGCATTTTTCCTAAGCGCCCAACAAGATTATTCTGTTTAATTGCAGGGATATTTCCATTAACTCGAGGGAATCAAGCACGCTGGGGTGGAAATCCCGTTTCTGGATTAGAATCCACCTGAAAATTCGTGAAATGGCTACTTTCTTGGGGTAAAGAAAAATCGCGGCGCTCTAAGACCTACGCTCGGCGGGGTTTACAGGACAGCGCATATGGCTCAATCTAAAAAAGCTAGAATAGAGGTTTTGGCAATCTGGATGTAGACATCATGGCAATTAATGTATTGGACCGACGCTTCCTTGAGCTTGTCGATGAAAGCCAGGAGCTGGCAACGATTGATAGCACCTTCAATTTTACCGAAGGTCCTATCTGGCACCCGCATGAACATCACATTACCTTCAGTGACATCCCGGAGAGCAAGTTATACCGATGGAGCGAATCCGCGGGCCTTTCTGTTTACCGCGAACCGACCAACATGGCCAATGGCAACACCTACGACAAATCCGGTCGCATCCTCAGCTGTGAACACGCGTCGAGCCAGGTAAGGCGAGACGACAATGGTGAGATGCAGGTAGTTGCCAGCCACTTTGAAGGTAAAGAACTCAACAGTCCCAATGACATCATTGTTCGTAGCGACGGCATGATTTTATTTACCGACCCAACCTATGGGCGAAAAGGTATGCACGGAGTGGATCGGGAAACTGAGCTCGATTTTCAAGGTGTCTATCAGTTGCATCCAGAAACCTTGGAACTGACTCTCCTCGGAAAGGATTTCCTGACACCAAACGGGTTGTGTTTCGGCCTGGATGAATCAACTTTATTTGTAGCAGATACCCAGCAAAGACATGTCCGTCGTTTCCAAATTGAGGGCAATACGCTAACGGGCGGTGAGATCTTCGCGGAGTCCCCTGCACCCGATGGTCTTAAGATTGATTCTCTGGGACATCTATATGCGGGCGGACCTGGTGGCGTCCATGTTTACCATCGCGACGACGGTGCACCACTCGGCATTATCGAAACACCCGGGTTCTGTGCAAACTTCACCTGGGGTGGTGCTGATCTACTCACCATGTTCAT
>JASJXV010000031.1 GCA_030123805.1 Gammaproteobacteria bacterium | reverse complement strand
TTCTCATTCAGTCCAATAGTGAGGATTATCGCGTCGATAAGAGCTTATTTTTAGCGGCTCTGAGGGAGTTATCTTTATATCAATTTCCCCCTCAGTCGCAGTATTAAGTAACCTCACACCCCGGTGCAAATAGCGATTCACAACCAGGTCATCGGGATGCTGGAAACGATTCATATAACCTGCTGAAACAATCGCATATCCAGGTTGTAATGTGTTCAGAAACAACGGCGTTGATGAAGTGCGGCTGCCGTGATGGGGTACTACCAGCAATTCCACATTGCTTATTCCAGACGCGACCAGTTCCTTCTCTACCTCCTTTTCAATATCTCCGGGCAGTAAAATTCTGCTCTGCCCCACTGAGATAAGCAGGACGCAGGATCTATTGTTGCCTTGCCACCTGGTTGCCGTGTCAGAATCAACGCCAGGATGTAAAATTTCAAACCAGACGCCATCCCAGAACCAGCGCTCCCCTCTGCGGCAGTTAGAAATATGACGATCCAATTGAAGCATCCCGGATACTCGATCAGGATTACCACTTGATACCTCGGAGGGTTGCAGCATTTGTACTACTGAACGTGCCCCACCGGCATGATCAACATCACCGTTGCTTATGATCACCTTGTCCAGTCGTTTGATGCCGCGCACCCGCAATGCAGGTATCACTACAGCCGAACCGAAATCAAATCGATCGCTGTAGCGCGCTCCCATATCATAAACCATGGCATGATTTCGAGTTTGCAGTACAATCGACAATCCCTGCCCCACATCAAGCACAGTAACGTTTAATTCACCCGTTAGTGGTCTGGTGATAACTGGTTGTAACGCGGGCAGCATCAGCACAACCCCCAACCATCGACCCGGCATACCTCTGGGCAGCAGTACTATTAATCCGGCTGCGAAACCCAAAATCGCGGCCAGAACACCCAACGACTGTGCATACCAGATCCACTTCAATTCGGCCAGCCAGGTCAGATATTGAAACAGCAAGCCAAGCAACTGATCGTTGATATGATAAAGAAATACAGCCAAGTCGTTACTCACCAACAGGCTCAAAGTAGAGAGTAACAATCCGGGTACTACCAGGATGCTGATCCATGGTATGGCAATCATGTTAGCCAGCGGTGATACCAGTGATACCTGTAGAATCAGGTACCCGGTGATTGTGAACATTGTTACGAAAATCACCCATTGCGCTTTCAAGCCATCAACTAATATCCTTGACCAACCGTAGTGCATACGATATCGGCCGACGAACGTGTACAGAAGCACAAACACAGCCCCGAAAGAAAGCCAGAAACCCGGTGTAAAAGATGCCAAAGGATCAACGGCCACTACCCCGAAAAGCGCGAGGCAAAAGCTACTCCGCACGCTGATCTTTCTGCCCGATGCCAACCCCATAAAGACAACCAATACCATGATGAGTGCCCGTTGTACGGGCAGCCCAAATCCCGCCAGCGCGGCATAACCAGCGGCAGCAACTGCTGCTGTAACCGCTGCAAGCCTGACTGCCGTCGATCCGGAATATCTCAACCGGGCAATCAGCAACAGCAGTCGATAAATAAGACCGGCGACCAATGAAACGTGAAGTCCGGAAATAATCAACAGATGGTTAGTGCCTGTAGCGCTGAGAATGTTCCAGTCCGTAGCCGCTATCATATTGCTCTCGCCGATAATGAGCGCGGTAAGCAACCCCACACGCGGCGATTCACCGAGTATTTCCGCAACTCTATTTTTGATTCTAAACCGCACCTGATGTATAAACTGGCGCCATTCGGAATTTGCCAGCTGCCGATTGTTAACATCCGATTTAACATAACCGGTTGCTGAAATGCGTTTCCGGAACAACCATGCCTCGTAGTCGAATGCCCCCCGGTTTGCCTGAGCACGGGGTCTGTTTAACTTCACTTTGAACAACCAGCGCTCACCAGGTCGTATCGTTTCCGCATGGTAATAATTCAGAAGTAGTCGATACCGATTCGTGCAGGCAGATTTAGCAGCGTTCACGATCGGTAAATCGCTGCAATTTCGAATTGCATCGGTTTCCAGAACAAAACGCTGTGATCTTTCTCCAATCCTGGGCAGTTCCGCAATTTCACCTGCCACCCAGATATCTTTGCCCTGCCAGGATATTGGAATGCGATTGTCCAGACCCATGTGCCCGTGCAGCAGTGCCCAGCAACAGCCCAGGCCTGTAAACCCGAGAGGACGTATCGATCTGCTGCAGCACGACAAGATCGAAACTACCAGCAGATACAGAGTCATTTGTTGATCCGGCAACTGCTCTAAACACCCAATTGAAACTATGCCGAGGGTACAGAAGAGAAGATTTAAAATCATATAGTTACCCGACGCCCGCCCCGGTAACTCTTATAGCGCTATCCGGCAGTCACAGATGTAGTCCAAATCCTCTGATCGATGCAGATTTTGTCCTCAATATGCGTAAGCCTGCAACAGTTCCCCACACTTTTTGCGAAGCCTGCAAAATCAGACTTCGGGATATTATTACTGCTGTTTTGAAGGCATAATACGCCCCATTTCAAGTCCAGAGCATCTCAGCACCCTGTAATGAAGAAATTTCAGAAATATCTACCCACGCGTGAGCAGATGCGCGATACCCGATCATTGCGGTTTATCGAGCACCTGATCTTTGAGCCGAATCTTTGGCATTTCAATCGACATTCGGTTTCATGGGCCTATTTAGTAGGATTTTTCTGTTGTTTTTTACCGATGCCGTTTCAGATGTTGCCCTGTGCCATTCTGTGCGTATGGATTCGATGCAATGTTCCATTGGCTATGGTCATTGTCTGGATTAGTAATCCCTTAACCATCACGCCACTCTTCTACTTCACCTATCGGTTGGGCATATGGATGTTGGGTCAACCTGACACATTTACATCTATTGAATTCTCAATGACCTGGTTTTCCCAGCAACTGAGCGTGATCTGGCAGCCGTTGCTACTAGGTTCCGTGACCTGTGGGTTGTTTCTAGGCACAACTTCGTTTGTCATCGTAAGAATTTACTGGCGCTGGAAAGTCACACGAGACTGGAACAACAGGCGCGCAAAACAGAAGCTCCAGGGAGGCCGACCGTGAACAGACGGGGTCGCCCCCAGACAAACCCACTGCGGACGAGTGCGATTGGGCTGGACGCCCCCGCAATTTCCCGATCATTTTCGTTAAATATGCTCAATATTCACCTTAAATGATCGAAAAATCTGCCGAGTCGTCGGACCGCTCAATCAATCTTGCCCTCGATACGGTTGCAGTTCTCGTGATTCGACATCTCGATCAGCCTCCTCGCCGAAGGAATTGAAGACCCGCATGGGTTATTCGTATCGCAACACATCCGCTGGTTGCAGCTTCGAGGCTCGCCAGGCGGGATATAGTGTCGCCAGAAAACAGATTGTCAGCGATACCAGCCCAATAACCAGCAGATCAGGCAACCTGATATCTGACGGTACGGCGTTGAAGTAAGTACCCGCCAGTACCTGCTCGTTAAACAACTCTTCAAAAAACGACACGATATCAGAAATATTAACAGCCAGAAAAATCCCCAACCCCAGTCCCAAAAAGGTGCCCGCAATACCAACAATAGAACCCTGGACAACAAATATAGCCATCACGGAGCCTGGACTAATCCCCAAAGTCCGCAGGATTGCGATATCTGACCTCTTTTCATCAACCAACATCACCAGTCCGGAGATGATGTTAAACGCAGCAATTGCAACAATTAAGAGCAACAACAGAAACATCATCGCTTTTTCCATTGCAACGGCTTTAAACAGATCGCCATATTGATCCGCCCACGTCTCTGACCGATACGAACTGCCACTCAACCCGAAGGTTATCTCTGGCAGCTTGTCAGGGGCATCCAGTAAATCTGCAAATTTAACCCTGACGCCCTGTACCGGGTGCTCCAGATTTAGTAGCCGGGATAAGTCATTGACATGCATCAGTGCAAGCTTGTAATCCAGCTCAGCCCCCACTTCGAAAGTATCGATCAGTCGAACCTGAACGATTCTCGGCTTGATATTCATCCCGTTCGACGATGATTCCGGTATTACCAGTGTGAGCTGCTGCCCTATAAACACACCCAACGAATTAGCCAAAGCATGCCCCATAATTATGCCGTTAGAACCGGGATGCAAGTCTGCGATATTCCCCCTCGTCAGATGTTCAGGTATAATCGAAACATTCGATTCATGCTCTGGTGATATACCGTATAGATCGATAATGTTAACCGCTCCGCCTGAAGTCAACATCCCCCGGGCCCGGGCAAATGGTGCAACACCCAGGATCTCCGAATGCGATTGCAATTGTTCCGAAACTTGGAGCCAATTCTCCAATCCCGATTGATCCGTCGACATCACCACACCATGTGGTACCACGCCCAGTATTCTGTGGCGCAGTTCTTTGTCAAAGCCATTCATCACTGAAACCACAATCACCAGAACTGCGACGCCAAGTAATAAGCCAAGCACAGACACCAGAGAAATAAATGAGATGAAGCTGTTTCGCTGTTTCGCTCCGACATAGCGAACACCAATCATGACGGGTAGTTTTGCTGCCCTGGGCAAGTTAATCATTCCTGTTTAGTTAGTTCCTGTCCGTAAAGTGCTATATTTAACCAGTATTCACAAAACATCAAAATTGTTAGAGTTACAAATCAAGCAGTTACCAGGGAACTAACTCCTGTGATTTTTGAATCCGGTGGGCCGCATGCGGACAAGAACTGGTTAGTTCCTGTCCGAAGAAGAACTAGCCAGATTGCTCTTCGACCCCGGTCGGCTCAAGTATGCCATTGTGCAATCGAATCTTTCTGTCCATTCGTTCCGCAAGATTAATGTTGTGGGTAACCACAACGAAACTGGTGCCCAGAGATTCACTCAGTTGAAGCATCAATTCGTTAATCTGCTCGCCTGTCTCTTCATCCAGATTTCCTGTGGGTTCGTCGGCCAGAACACAACTGGGTCTTGTAACCAGCGCTCTCGCGATTGCAACTCGTTGACGTTCTCCGCCGGAAAGTTCTGCGGGTTTATGTTTGACACGATCCTGCAGACCGACTTTTTCCAGAATATCCTCAGCATTCAGTCTGGCATCTATTGGCGCAATTCCGCCAATTAGCAGTGGCATGGCAACATTTTCCTGTGCGGTAAATTCGGGTAAAAGATGATGAAACTGGTATACGAAACCCAGATTTTTGTTTCTCAGCTCGCCACGCTGTTTCTCTGTAAGAGAAAATATGTCCTTGCCGTTGATGTTGATCGTGCCCTGATCAGGTTTATCCAGTCCCCCCAGCACATGCAACAATGTGCTTTTCCCACTTCCAGACAATCCCACAATGGCGACTCGCTCTGCCACCCTTACCTCCAGATCAAGACCTCGTAATACATGTACAGGACTTGGTCCCTGCAGATAGGATTTAACAATGCCCTTGGCATCAACTACAGGCACAGTCAGTTTATTCATAGCTAAGTGCCTCTGCAGGATTAGTCATAGCCGCCTTGTACGCCGGATATAACGTCGCAATGAAACAGATCACAAGAGTGATGCCGGATATCATGGCAACATCAGATACAACTATCTGTGACGGTAAATAATTAATAAAGTATTGATTCATAATTTTGAGCTGAGTTAATTCATCAAACCATCTAAAAATATCGCTGATCGAAACGGCGACCAACAAGCCGACAGAGACGCCAAGAACAACGCCTACTACGCCGATCATTGACCCGTAGAAGATAAATATACCCATGATGGAATTAGAACTGGCACCCAGGGTTCTCAAAATCGCAATATCACCCTTTTTTTCAGACACCATCATGATCAGGCTGGAAACCACGTTAAATGCCGCTACTGCAACAATCAATATCAGTAACAAAAACATTGTGGTTTTCTGCATCTGAATTGCCTCGTACAAATTACCGTACAGTCGCATCCAGCTACTGGCTGTATATTTTCTTCTATCCAGTGAGGCGAGAATTTCCCGCAGCACGGTGGGTGCTCTGAAAAGGTCAACTGTAGAGATTCTGATCCCCTGCACTTTGTTGCCAAGTCGCAGTAGTCGAGCAGCATCATTGATATTGAGCAGCACCAGATTTCGGTCAACATCAGCGCCCACTTCAAAACTCCCGACCACGGTAAATCTTTTCATCCTCGGCATGAGACCCGCTATCGTCACTGTCGCTTCCGGCAGTACCAGAGATACTTTCCCCCCAACGCGCAGGTCCAGTTTCTGCAACAAAGGTAAGCCAATAATCAATCCGTATCGGGTGCTGGTCAGTTTTTGCCAGCCACCATCTGATACAAAATCGCTGATAATCGATACGTCTTGTTCATATTCAGGAATGATACCGGAGAATATTACCCCTTCCACTAATCCATTCGCTGCCAACAGTGCTGATCCACTGATATAAGGAGCAGCGGCGCTTACCTCAGGATGAGATTCAATCTGATCAATCAGGTTCTGCCAATCAGAGATTGGTTCCCAACCCGAAATCGTACCATGGGGTATTACACCAAGAATCCGGGATCGTAACTCATGTTCAAAGCCGTTCATTACAGACAGAACAACAATGAGTACTGCCACTCCGAGAATGAGTCCCAGGGTTGATATTAGAGCGATAAATGAAACAAAACGATTGCGTTGCCGAGCTCGAAAATAGCGAAGACCGATAAGGATCGGTAGTGATTGACGTATGTCTTTCAAGTGTACCCCGGATATTGCTCGTGTCGATATTTTCACCAATGATTTTTCACCAGAGGTGAAAATATCACGTAAAGGTTTTTGCCTAAGCAAAATACCGAGAAGTACTGAAAAATCACTCCTCGATTGAAAAACACAAGAGTATCATCATTGTTTAGCCAGAGTTCCCTTAATATTCAGTTTAGTGTCCGGGGATGAATGCTGTATGATCCGTTTCCCCGCCATCGCCGGTAAATCAGGACAGATACATGATAGTGATACTCCATGCCAACACAGACACCGAAAGCGAAGCTTATCGAGAAACCCTGGCCCACCTGGAGAAGCTTCCCGGCGTTCAGATACGCCAACATCACATCCAGGGCTCAGAACAGAAACTGACTGAAATCTATCTGCTGGGCGATACCCACAAAGTGGATCAGGAAACGATTGAGAGCTTAGAAGCAGTTGATCGAGTGGTTCGTGTGTCCCAGGAATATCGCGTCCTGGGTCGTCATCAGGATGAACATCGAGCCAGTGGATTCACGTACAACGGGGTCACCTTTGCTCAGAATAACCTCAATATCATGGCTGGATTATGTGCCGTGGATACACCGGAACATGTAGAAATCATGATGCAAACCCTGCAGGGCTTTGGTCAGGTCTGTACGCGCATGGGGGCGTACAAGCCGCGTACCAATCCCTATTCGTTTCAGGGCCATGGCAGGAAGTGTTTGCCCTACGTGTTTGAATTAGCGGGAAAATACGGCATCAAGGTGATCGCGATGGAAATCACCCATGAAAGACACATCGACGATATCCGGGAATGTCTTGAGAAAACAGGTCAGCCAACGGGTGTAATGTTGCAGATAGGCACCCGAAATACCCAGAACTTTGAATTACTTAAAGCCATCGGCCGACAGCAGGAGTTTCCAGCTTTGCTTAAACGCGGTTACGGCGTAACCCTGAATGAATCACTCAATGCAGCCGAGTATCTTGCCAGTGAGGGAAACACCCGGGTCATATTCTGTCTGCGGGGGATGAAGAGTTCCTTTGGTAACCCGCACCGCAACATGGTGGATTTTGCGCAAGTACCTGTTATCAAGCGCCTTACCCGCATGCCGGTCTGTGTGGATCCCTCACACTCGGTTGGCAGCCGCGAAAAATCCCCGGATCATATTCTCGATGTCATCCATGCCTCGGCCCAGGGCGTGGTTGCTGGCGCAAATTTGGTACTGGTAGACTTTCATCCCGAGCCGTCAAAAGCGCTGGTAGATGGTCCTCAGGCATTGCAAATGGATGAACTGGGAGCGTTTTTGGAGGACATGGAAATCTGTAAGGAAACCTATAACAAGCGCGTGCAACTCTGGGCTAAGGAGCTTGTCCGAGAACAGACTCTTGATCCTGCTCGTCCAGAAAGGGTTTAAAAGCTTTGGAGTGCACCTCTTCAAATCCATGGTTGCCTTTCACGATGAACAAAACCGCAATGTTTTCTCGTTCAGCCAGTTCCAGACCGAGTTCTGCTCCCATCACATTGAATGCTGTGGCCAGTGAATCTGCAACTGCTGCTTTTGGCGTCACGACGGTGACGGAAACAAGATTGTGAGAGATTGGATAACCGGACACAGGATCTATCGTATGGGAGTATCTCACGTCATCTGCTTCGAAATAGTTCCGATAATCTCCAGAAGTAGCAATTGCCATATCACTTACCAGAAGGGTGCGTTGAATCATCCTTTGATCCACCAGCGGCGATTCAACCGCGATTCGCCAACCGGTACCGCGCCTGTTGTAACCTTTTAGTCTCAGTTCACCGCCGATTTCCACCATGTAGTTCTTAATGCCAAGGTTTTCCAGATAATCCGTTACCTGATCTACAGCGAATCCTTTCGCAATTGCCGATAAATCCAGATAGATATTCTTTTCTTTCATAATTGCATAAGGCTCAGCCTCACTAAGCTTCACCGCGGCGTAACCGACCCGTAACAATTCTTCTTTTATTGCATCGGGTGATGGCGAGCTATTTGTCGAAGAGTCAGGCCCGAAGCCCCAAAGATTGACTAGCGGACCTACCGTCATATCAAAACTACCGCCGGTAAGCCGACTGATTGACAGACCCTGACGTATAACCGACCAGGTGTCTTTGGAGATACTAAACCAGATTCCCTGGTCCGCACGATTGAACCTGGACAATTCAGAATCAGGCTGATATGTGGACATGCGCTGGTTGACAAGGTCAACAATGGATTGAATGCCTGTCTGCAAATTCTGTTCGGTTACATCGGAAGATACGTCAATTACCTTGACTGTCCAGGTGGTTCCCATCGTGGCGCCCGACAGCGTGATATTTTTTAATAGGCTACAGGCTGAAACCAGGCTGGCAATTATGCAGAAGACAGGAATACGGCAAAGACGTGTGAGACTAGTGTTCATTTTGTGCTTGCATGGTTGAGGAAAATATTGGGGAGCGTATATTACTACAGCAATTGCCGTTAAAGGAGGAATTGAAGGTTGTTTTTTCGTACCATGGGTATTCCCTGGTCCGTCCGGCACTCGGTTGCCATAGTGCAGTGGATACTCCGCCTGCAGAGCAGTCTTAACTATAGGTGCTTGTGGCAATAATAACTATTTAATATCAATAACATATATTACTTATTTAATCTATTTTATTATATAATTCTGACGTCCACCAGAGGATAAAACACACGCACGGCACGCATCTGAGATAAATTTAACCAATCCATAACCGAATCACTGGTGTCTAGCCCCTGGCTACACCTACAATAGAACCTGCCCGGTTTCGCTGTCTGATACCCTGTTTTATAATTGAAGGATCTTCTTGATGCAGAGAGTTGTTCTCATATTAATCTGTCTGTCACTAACGGCCTGTTCCAATTACTCCGTGTTGCGTAAGCCGGGTTGGTTGCAAAATCCATTTTCAAAATCTGGCAGTGATATAAAAACAGCAACCGCGACCAGAACAGTGGTTGATCGTGGCAAAAACAAAACCTGGTACTGTTATACCGATGCCGACCAGAAGCAATGGGACTGTCAAGAACAACCCGCTCCCGATCGGATCGGCGCAACTTTATCCGATAAGAAGACGCTTCCGCCTCTCGTGCGACAAGCTTCCCTGAGTGCCGCGGTCACGTCATCCACACCACCTCCTCCAGTCCCCGAATTGATACCCAGACCGGCACCTGAAAAACCAGTAAAACCAGACATTCCAGAGACGAAAACGGTACCAGGCGCTCTGGACAGAAATACGCAATTCATCATGAATCACCCCGTCAATCACTATGCGGTTCAACTGATAGCGCTGGAGTCACTGGCTGAAGTCGTAGCTTATGCAGCAGAACAATATATAGAGGATCCACTTTATGCGCGCGTATTAACCAGGGACAAAATATGGGTGGTTCTGTTGCTGGGCATCTATGCGGACAAAAACGCAGCATCCGACGCAATCGATCAGTGGGCTACAACCCATGACCTGAAAGAAACACCCTGGATCAGAAGACTGGATGCACTGTTCGTAGCAATGAAAGGTGCATCAAGTGATGGATAAACGCCGATCCAGCATACCATCGGTAGACAAGTTACTCAGCTCTTCTCTCTTCAAGGACTTGCTGAAGCAGTTCGGCCGCACGCAGGTAACAGATACCATCAGAAGAATATTGTCTGAGATACGCGATGATCTAAATAGCGGCAACACTGTTCCTGATGTGCCTCCTGACATGCAGGAGATCACAGACAGGGTTCGAGCCGAACTAACCACGCGACACATCGACACGCTGAAAACTGTTTACAATCTTACCGGTACAGTGCTGCACACAAATCTGGGCAGATCAATCCTGCCGCAAGAAGCCATCGAAGCCGTTGTTGCCGCTGCCGGTGGTGCCAGCAATCTGGAGTATGATCTGGCTACCGGTGAAAGGGGTGACCGGGATAGCCACACAGAGGGTTTGTTGCGCGAAATTACCGGGGCAGAAGCCGCCACCTTGGTAAATAACAACGCCGCCGCCGTGCTGCTGGTGTTAAACACGCTGGCGCTGAATGCTGAAGTGCCCGTATCCCGAGGGGAATTAGTGGAAATAGGCGGTTCCTTCCGGATACCTGATATTATGAGTCGCGCAGGTTGTACTCTGGTGGAGATTGGTACCACCAACCGCACGCATGCCAGAGACTATAGCAACGCTATCACTTCTCGCACCGGACTGCTCATGAAAGTCCATACCAGTAACTATCAGGTCAGGGGATTTACCAAGTCCGTCGCCGACAAAGAGGTAGCGGCGATAGCCCATGAAAACAATTTGCCGTTTGTTACAGATCTGGGTAGCGGTACCCTGGTTGATCTGCAATCCTGGGGATTGCCCTATGAGCCAACGGTAACTGAAACTCTGGATAGCGGCGCTGATCTGGTAACATTCAGCGGAGATAAGCTGTTAGGAGGTCCACAGGCCGGTATCATCGTTGGCCGTAAAGATCTCATCGATCAGATAAAATCCAATCCGCTGAAACGGGCTCTCAGGGTCGACAAAATGACCATTGCAGCAATTCATGCTGTATTAAAACTGTATCTGGATCCTGATAATCTGGCCAAAAAACTCCCCTCTTTTCGATTGTTGTCCCGCGATCTTGAAGATATCATCAGAGTCGGCAACAGCGTATTGCCTATCCTGCAAAAGATATTCACGGAGCAGGCTGAAGTCAGTTTGGTAGACTGTTCGAGTCAAATAGGCAGCGGCTCGATGCCGCTTGATCTGCTGCCCAGCAAGGCCATCGCAATAAAACCCACGCGGCGAAAGGGAGACGGAAAACAACTGACACGCATATGTCACCTGTTGCGACAACTTCCTGTACCGGTCATCGGCCGGATCAAAGAAGGCGCTGTGATGCTGGACCTGAGATGTTTAGAGGACGACGCCAAATTCATCAGCCAGTTGCACCTGTTAAAGATTGAATAATACTTATGATCATTGCTACGGCTGGTCACGTTGACCATGGCAAGACCCTGCTGGTAAAGAACCTTACCGGAATAGATACAGACCGTTTGGCAGATGAAAAAAGCCGAGGCCTGACGATCGATCTGGGTTTTGCGTATGAGCAGATGGATAAGGAGCACACGCTGGGTTTCGTTGATGTGCCCGGACATATCAAGTTCATCAGAAACATGCTGGCCGGTGTAGGTGCTATCGATCACGCGTTACTGGTTATTGCTGCCGACGATGGGCCCATGCCACAAACCAGAGAGCATCTGGCTATACTTAATTTGCTGGGCATCAATCAGGCCACAATCGCAGTAACCAAAATCGATCGTGTGCCCCGGCAACGTGTGGAGGAAGTAATAGCGAACATAAAGACGCTTATTCAATCTACCGGATTAAAAAACGCGCCCTTCTACCCTGTCTCCGGCACTACCGGTGAAGGGATTCAAGCGCTCAAGGATCACCTGATCACGGAATGCCAAAACATCGGCGCCAGACCAGCGCCGGGAAATTTCCGTCTGGCAATTGATCGTTGTTTTACTATCAAGGGTTCAGGGCTGGTGGTAACAGGATCTGTCTTCTCCGGGACGGTGAAAGTTGGCGATGAACTGCTTCTCTCGCCGCAGAACATCAGCGTAAGAGTTCGAGGCATACACACGCAAAACAAGACTGCAAACCAGGGCAGCAAAGGCGATCGCTGCGCCATTAACATTGCCGGCTCAAATCTGAATCGGGACCTGATACACAGAGGCAACTGGTTGCTGGCTCCCAGGATCCATGCCCCGGTGATGAGACTTGATGCGAGAATCTCCGTACTCGATAGTGAAGCAAAACCGCTACGTCACTGGACCCCTGTACACATACATACAGGGGCAAATCATATCACCGGGCGCATCGCAATTTTAGAAGACCGGCAAATTGCACCGGGTGCTAACGGTTTGGTGCAGTTGGTTCTCGAGAAACCTTTAAGTATCTGTCGCGGCGACAGGTTGATTGTACGCGATCAGGCAGCGACCAGAACCATCGGTGGCGGTGTGGTGATCGATCCCTTCTCACCCACCAGGGGGCGCGCCAGGGAGCAGCGCATAATCCACTTGCAGGCAATGGAACTAGCAGCCATTGAAGACAGCCTGACTGAACTACTGAAGCTGCACGCCACAGGCGTAAACCTGACCAATTTTGCCATCGCCTGGAATCTCACGGAACCTGAACAGAATGATCTGTTCGGCACCCTGGTCGACCGCCGGGTGCAAGTCACTGCTGCAGGACAGACCTTTCTGGCAGGATTCAACGAAAAGCATTGGCAAGCGCAAAAGGGACGAATAATCGCCGCTCTGACAAAGTGGCATCAGCAGCATTCGGAACAACCTGGTCCTGTGGAAAAGCAACTGACCGCCAGTATTCGGCCCAGACCATGGCAACAGGTTTTTGCCCTGGCCTTATCGGAAATGGTCAGATCCGGACAGATTATGAAATCCGGCGCCTACCTGCAAATCCCCGGACATTCCGCCAGCCTGACGCCATCTGAAATGAAAATATGGCAGCGTCTGGAGCCACTGTTTCGATCCGAAGGACTGAAACCTCCAGTGACCCATGACCTGTCAAACAGATCAAAAATGCCAGTCAAACAACTTGAACACTTCCTGAAGCGAGCGACACAACTTGGCCTGCTTACCAGAGTGGTCAAGAATCGGTTCTTTCTACCGGAAACTGTTACAGAACTGAGACAGCTGGCGGCAAACCTGGCTGCTCAACAAGCAGACGGCTTGTTCACCGCATCGCAATACAGAGACGTTACAGGAATTGGCAGAAATCTCGCCATCGAGGTCCTCGAGCACCTCGATAGCACCGGCTTTACCCAGCGACAGGGAGATAAAAGACGGTTATTAGGATAATAGCCGGATGGTCATACTTTAAGAGGGAGGGAGAAACGCAGATGCAATCATTCAGCACTAAGGTCGCGGCAATCACCGGAGCAGGATCAGGCATGGGCAGAGCCCTGGCAGTGCAACTTGCCAAACTGGATTGTGCGGTTGCTATCAGTGACGTGGTTGATGAAAAGCTGCAGGAAACCGAGTCCCTGATCAAAGACCATGACGTTAAAGTAACGCGTCACCCGGTGGATGTATCGGACAGAAGTGTTTGCACATATTTGTGGGACGCCAATAACCCATGCGATACCCATACTACAGCAGGACTGAATAATGACAGAAGGTATTAATAACGAACTTGTTACCGAGTGGCTTGTGGCCCACGTGCCGGGGTTCTCGCCACCCATTGAATTCACCCTTATCGCAGGGGGACACTCAAACCTGACGTTTCAGTGTGTTGATAGCAACCAGCGCTCTTGCGTGCTGCGAAGACCACCTTTGGGTCATGTACTGGAGAGTGCCCACGACATGGGCAGGGAACACAAAATCATCTCTGCATTGGCTGATACGGATGTCCCGGTGGCTCACACAGATGGGCTCTGCACCGATCCTGAAGTAAATGGTGCACCTTTTTATGTTATGGACTATGTCGAGGGCCTGGTGCCACATGATTCCGTTATTGCACGAACTATCCCAGAGCAAGAACGACACGGAATTGGTCTGCATGTCATCGATATCCTGACCCGATTACACAGGATAGACCCGGACGATGTCGGCCTGGGTGACCTGGGACGCAAAGAAGCTTATCTGACTCGTCAGTTAAAACGCTGGACAAAACAATGGGAAGCTTCGAAGACTCATGAAGTACCCGAGATGGAAGAAACCAATCGAATTCTGGCGGAACGTATGCCGCAGCAGATCGGTGCAACCATCGTTCACGGGGATTTCCGAATCGGAAATATGATAGTCAAACATGGCAAAATCCAGGCAATACTGGACTGGGAATTGTGCACCTTGGGTGATCCTTTGGCTGACATCGGTTACCTGCTGAACGCATGGATGTCTGCAGATGAAGTTGAGCAGGGCCCGGGTGATCAGGCGGCTATCGCTGCGGGCGGATTTCCCAGTCGGGATGAAATTTGTCAGGTTTATGAAAATAATACCGGAAGGGATTTGACCGACATAAATTACTATCGTGCGTTCTCGCACTGGCGACTGGCCGCCATTGGCCAGGGCGTCTACAAACGTTACCTGGTCGGAGCCATGGGTAAAGACCGGGATATTGACCTGGATCATCAGAAAGATGGCGTACAAAAAAGAGCCCGGGCAGCGTTGTCGTTGCTGGTATGAGGTTGACTAACATCCATGCATCACATTGATATCATTCTTTTTGATCTTGGCGGTGTTCTGGTAGAGCTTACCGGCGTGCCCACCATGCATCAGTGGAGTGACCATCGATACGATGACGATAGTTTGTGGGCTGCATGGCTAAACTCTGAATCGGTTAGATGCTTCGAAACCGGAGTAATAAATGCATCCCAGTTTGCGGAGCAGATCATTGATGAGATGGACCTTCCAGTCGAAAAAACCGAATTTCTGGATAAATTTGCGCGATGGCCACGAGGGCTTTTCCCCGGTGTCACCGGGCTGCTCGCAGATCTCAGAAAGCAGTACACCCTGGCCTGCCTATCAAATACCAACGAATTGCACTGGCCCAGGCTCATGCATGAAATGGGTTTGGACCAACTACTGGATCATCACTTCCCATCGCATCTGCTGGGTATGCTGAAACCTGATCTGGAAGTGTTTGAGCATGTGGTGCAAAGCCTCGCATGTAAACCCGCCTCGATCCTGTTTCTTGACGACAATACCATCAATGTTACCAGTGCCCGGGAAATTGGCATGGCAGCATACCGGGTCAAGGGGCTGGACGACGTTAAAAAAATATTTCAGGAGCTTGAACTCCCTGGTCAGCAAACGTCCTGATGAAACGCAGAACGGCGCCTGCTGCTTGAGAAAATAACCACTATGATGGCTTAATTCGATTCCAGGCAACTACAACGACTAAGGTTTCAAGTACGAAACCGGATAGAAGTACAAACGTCGCGGTAATGTGATCGAGATGATCCAGGGAAAGTAAGGCACTGGCTATTACATAAATACCTGCGACCCGGAGCATCCCGCCAAGAGCCATCCCAGTAGTTTTACGGTGGTGCATCAACAGGCCGTGATAATAGTTTCTTAGAACAATAATCGCTGGCAGCAAACACATCACCCCTATTACATCTACCGACATCGATAATACCTGCGCCTTAAGGCCAATCAGATCGGAAAGTATGAAATGACTCAGGGGGGTTACAGCAATCAGCAGCATCATCAGTGTCAGGCCTGCAGCAACCAGAACCATGAACAGCTGTTTTGCGCGTAGATCATCATCACCGAAGGTTACGAAAAAATGTCTGAACTGGTTGGCAGCACTCTGAAAAATAAAACTGAAATCAAAACCAACTCGCATGGCTGCAATACCGATCAATGCATCCGGAGTTCGCGCCATCAAGGCATACAGCACTGGCCGACTGATCGCAAACATGACACCGGTAGTCGTGACGGGAAGAAAGAAACTGAACAATGCCCTGAAAGATACATTTTCAGTGCTTCCCGCCTCCGGCAACTGATACAATTGCTGTTTAGCCCGATATAACACCATCAGGTGTACTATAGCCCCCGAAATCTGCGCCCCCACCAGAGTTTCCACGGGTCGCCAGCCAATATTAAACCCAAGCAGTAAAACCGCGATAACTGTACCCAGATAGATAAAATTCAGAATTGTTACCCATCCCGTCAGCCTGGATTGCACCAGCAATCCAAGCAGATACTGTCGGCCACCATGCAGAAAAATCAAGGGACTCAGGTAATACAGATACTCGAGTATCCTGTCGATTACAGCAGCTTCAATACTATACACAGCACCCAATACCCAGCTCCCGACCGGTGTCAATACAATCACCAGGAACAGCGAGGTGATAACCGCACAGGCCAGCATCACAAACCGAAAGGTTCGCCTTTGCCCCTGGGGAGAACGGGCGAACACGTTGCTCAACTGCGAAACAAAATTCAAGGTTGCCCGAAAAGGGCCAAAAGTCCCCATAGCGAGAGCAAATACAGCCAGTTCCATCACGGCATTCGGATATCTTGCCAGGGCACCATTCTGAAATTGGCCGGCCACTACCATAGCCACCCCGGTGAACGCCAGGGGCCAATAAAAACGCCAGTATTGTTGCAGTGAAGATTTCACGTTTAACCACACTTGTGCAAAATATGTCTATGCGCAAAACGATCAAGCGTACCACACTGTGGCGCTTTACAGACATTGGCCGAATAATCGGATGCGTTTGCGCCATTGAGTAATTCGACAGACCGCCAGGGGCATGTGACCTAGATCATATACAGATCCTGTGGTTTCTATTAAAACGCACATAGCATCACTTTGACGCTGGTACTTGCAAATTCCAACAGGGAGGTTTGGGTACGAAAAGAAGATTCAAAAGTCTGATGACAAACAATTTAATAATACGGAAAACGACTTAACCTGGCGCCCTGGCCATTTAATTTATTGGGAGATTAGGAATGAAATATGATTTTTGGCGCTTTGTCTACACAGCGCTTTTCGCCTCTTTATTGATGTTGGGAGGTTGTGATGACGGCGATGATGGCGCCCCAGGATCAGCGGGTCCAGCCGGAGCAACCGGCCCGGTGGGTGCAACGGGTGATACTGGACTCCAGGGGACTGATGGTGCAGATGGTACTGACGGAGAAGATGGGGAAGATGGTTTCAGCCTCTTCGATCCGACGCTGAAGAACATCATCGTCGAATCGTCGACCATGGACATCGTGGATGGCTCACCTTCCTTCACTATGACACTGGTTGATGATGACGGAAGAGCTGTGACGGGCATAACTACCGATATTACTCGTTTCTACATGGCGGAACTGATCCCGCCTGTGGATGGCAGTGGAGATTCAAATTCGTGGTTGCGCTGGGCTTACGAACGTGATCGCACAGGATATCCGTTGGGAACACTGACGGAGAATTCTCCCGGGGTATATACCTATACATTCGAAACTACGATTTACGCAGACGGCGGTCCTACCGCTTTGGAAGGTTTCACACCGAGTGCTGACAATGTGCAGCGTTTTGCTATGCGCATAAGAGACACTAGTGGTTCGTTGAGCGGATACACTCCGGCTAACATTTTCTACGATTTCATGCTGGATAACCCGGAATTAGAACTTGACGCAAGCGGCAGGGATATCGTTACCATTGAAGCCTGTAATTCATGCCACGATCCATTAGCAATGCATGGTGGAGGTTATCGGGATACACGTATGTGCGTTATGTGCCATACCGATTCTGATCCAAATCGCGTTGTCAATGGTACTGACCTGCCTACCATGATACACCAACTCCACAGCGCCATTGACGCTACTGAAGTATTTGGAGATGATGCCCATGACTTCTCAGAAGTCACATTTCCCCAAGATGTCCGTAACTGCACCAAGTGTCATGCAGGTGTGGACGGTGATAACTGGGAAACGGTTCCCACCATCACGGCTTGCGGTTCTTGCCATACTGATGTTGATTTCGCTACCGGCCTGAACCATACAGGCGGCGTGATGGAAGACAACTCCGGCTGTGCCTTCTGTCACACACCGAATGGATTTAGCGATATCGCCGATGCTCACGTGACCGAAAATTCAACTCCCAACAATCCGGGGATTCCTGATGGTGCTGTTAATATTGAGTATGTGCTAAACAGCGTAACCGTGAATGACAACAACGAGGCCGTAGTCGATTTTGCTTTGCTAGCGGATGGCGTTCCAATGGATCTGATGTCAGGTACTTACCCACCGGCAGGATTCGGGTTCGACACACGGAGTCCAAGCTTTCTACTCGGCTATGCTGTACCGCAAGATGGAGTTGATGCGCCTGTGGATTACAACAATGAGGATGGCATCAGTGTATCAATTGCAGATGTAGTGGGTTCTCTGGTTCCCGGAGCAACGGAAGGCAGCTTTGTAGCCATACTGTCCGACGAACCATTCCCGCAAGGCGCAATGATGAGAGTAGTAGGGATACAGAGCTACTTCAGGCAGATCATTGACGGCGAAACTGTTTCTCGTCATACACCATCAGTTGTAATGGCGGTTGAGGGTGACGACGAGCGACGCGTTGTAGTTGATATGGATGGTTGCTTATCCTGCCATGAATCCCTTGAATTACATGGTGGCAGCAGGATGAATAATCCTCAAATCTGTATCATTTGTCATAACCCGAATCTGAGCAGCAGCGGTCGAACGTTGACTGAAGGTAACGTATCCCAGAATGTTGTAGATGTACTTGGTGAAGATCCACTGCTTTACCCGGAAGCAACCAACAACTTCAAGGATATGATCCATGGTATACACGCTGCAAGCGTTCGTTCCACAGACTATGAGTTCGTACGGGCTCGAGGGACAGGCTACTATTACAACTGGAGTGAAGTAACCTTCCCCGGAGATCCGAGCAACTGCGTCAAGTGTCACGATGGCGACACTTACGTGACAGATTTGCCCAGCAACGTCTTGATGTCTACTGACGTAACTACCGATGGGTTCAATGCCACTGAAGCAGATGTCGAGGCAGCGCGTGACAGCAAGCCGAATGACACTGACCTGGTGATCACGCCTATCGCTGCGGCATGTACCGCGTGCCACGATACACCACTGGCCGAAGCCCACATGGGACATAATGGTGCTGGAGTCAGAGTGGAGCGTAGTACGGTCAATGCTGGTCAGACGTTGGAAGCCTGTGACCTCTGTCACGGGACTGATCGACTGGCAGACATTGAGAAGATGCACGGGTTAGATTAAGTGCCTCGACCGGAGAACAAGGGAGAGCAACTGGAGCCAAACGACACGGTTGTTCCCCCTGCACCGGCGAAGTCAGCCAGGATATGAAGAGCGTCCATCCAGGCTGATAGTTGTAAAAAAGGCTGTATTGCCAGAATTGGTGGTACAGCTTTTTCGTATATTGGCTGTAGGCACTAGATTTGATTTGAACCACCAGGAGAGGCAACATGTTGTGTGTAGCCTCTCTTTTTTAAGTGTTAGCTAACGGCAACAAAGATGTCTAAAACAACAATATTCATATCCGGGATTGCAGCGGGGCTTATTTTTATCACCTCTTCCTGTGGCAACAACAATACCTCTTCGGGATCAATGCCACGGGGATCCGGTGAAGTCCTTGCTACCGTCAATGGCTCACCGATTACCCGGCAGGATGTTCGATACTGGATAAAGGGAACCAAGCGATTTAAATCCGACGTAGAACCTGGGCCTGCAAAGATCAAACAAGCACTCGAGGACATAATTTTGCAGGAATTAACCTATCAAAAAGCCATGGAACTTGGTCTGGATAATGACCCAGTCTACCAGGAGCAACTGCTTCACCTGCAAGCCCAGTTGACTGAATTTAAAAGAAAGAAGTTATCAGAGGTATTCTATCGCCAGGAGGTGAATCTTAAAGTAGAAGTCACCGACGCAGAGGCGTTGGCTTATGCAACCGACAACGCGTCAAGACTTCAAACAGAAGTCAATATATGGCAGATTCTGAGCAGAGATGAAAAGGAGATACAGCAGGTCCTGGCTGATCTGAATCAGGGAGAATCCTTCGAGGCCGTGGCAGCAAAGCGATTTCCCACCTTGCCTGAATCTCTACGCAATCCGTGGGAGTTGGATTACCTGAATTGGGAACAGATACCAGAAGACTGGTGGGATACCTTGAATAATCTGGATATTGGCGAAACTAGCGGGATTGTGCATAGTTCCAGCAGAAGATTCCGGGTTATTAAGCTGGTAGATAAGCGTGACTATGCTGATTACAGTTTTGAGTCAATTAAACCGAAAATCAGGGCGATCCTGAAACGGGACAAGGTAAAGAAACTCAGGGCAAGCACAATCAGGGCTCTGCGGGATAGTGCCAGCATCGTCTACTCCACACCATAGGCAACAATTTCTCAAGAGTTGGAATCGCTCCCGCTTCATGGCATTGGGCAGGATTGATTGCCTGATCAGAAACAGCTAGCTCACTCGTCTCCTCAGGCATCATTCGTCTTTGCTGGTGATTGTTGATAGCATGTTAGCCGACTGTTACCGGAGAATTAGATGCGGCTAGCATGGTTGTTACTATTGGTTTGGGCAGAGTGCGTACTCGCTATCGAGTACCAGCACGGCACCTCCTATATTGAACCGCTGAAATACCCGCCGGATTTTTCACACTTTGAATACGTTAATCCAGACGCACCGAAAGGTGGCATGATACGTTCTCCCGAGCTGGGCACGTTTGATAGTTTCAACAACATTCTCGATAAGGGCAGACTCCCCGGGGGTTACAACTTCCTCGGTGTCAGAAACCTGGTATACGACCGCCTGCTTGAACCTGCTATTGATGAGAATGCCAGCTATTATGGGCGCCTTGCAGACGGTGTATGGATAGCTGATGACTTCCGACAGGTGGCCTTTCGACTCCGAAAAGAGGCGCGTTGGCACGACGGCAAACCCCTCACAGTCGAAGATGTGATCTTTACTTTTGAGACCTTCAAGACGCATGGCTCTGCCGGTATACGCACTGCTTTGCTCGATTTGGAAAAGATCGAGCAGATAGGTGAGAGAGAGGTCCTGTTCACCACCAGAGAGGGTGCTGAATCCAATCCCACACTGCCGTTTGCAATCGGCGGTTTCCCGATTCTGCCGAAGCACTACTGGGCGTCACAGGACATTACCAAGACAACAATCGAACCACCATTGGGAAGTGGACCCTACAAAATGGGCAAAATGTCCCTGGGTCGGTATTTGACTCTGCAACGGGTAGATTCCTATTGGGGTAAGAATTTACCAGTGAATAAAGGGCGTTATAACTTCGATCAGGTCAAGTTTGACTATTTCCGCGACGAGGACATCATGCTCGAAGCGCTCAAGGGTGATGTGATTGATGTACGCCACGAGACAGTATCCAAATCCTGGGTAACTGAATATGAATTCCCGGCGGTCAAGGCAGGCTATTTCAAGAAGGAGTTGTTGTTACTGAATAGACCCTGGGGAATGTGGTGGCCGATCATCTGGAATCTCGATCGTCAGCGCTTTCAGGACATACGCGTGCGCGAAGCCTTGTGGTGGTTGTATGATTTTAACTGGGAAAATCGGGTTATCCTGTTCGGTTTCTACAAATATGCCAATAGTTTTTTCTTTAATTCACCCATGGCCCACAGCGGCTTGCCGTCAGCCGATGAACTGAAGTTATTGGAACCCTGGCGCGGCAAGATTCCCGAACGGGTGTTCACTCATGAGTGGCGTGAACCCCCCTCCTCCGGATATGGTTACAATCGGGACAATGTAAAGCAAGCCCTGGCGCTGTTCAAACAGGCAGGATGGGAAGTGCAGAATGGTACTATGGTTAACATTGAAACCGGTGCAGCTTTCACCATCAACTTTATTTTTGTTTCACCGATGCTGTTACGCAGCAAGATGCCCTATATAAACACCCTTAATCGAATGGGTATCAAGGCAACGGCCAGATCACCCGAAGTATCCAACTGGTTGTACCGCATGCGTACCGGTGTATTCGATGCTGGCGCTGATCTCTATATACCCAACAATACCCCGGGTCTGGCACTACGCAATCGTTTCAGCAGTGCTGCTGCTGATCAACCCTATGCTCAGAACTGGTCAAGAATTCGCAATCCCGCAGTCGATGCACTGATAGATAAAGTTTTGGTTGCCCGTGAAGCGGATGATTTTTATGCCGCGACTCGAGCCCTTGATCGCGTGCTGCTGTGGAATTTTTACTATCTTCCCGGCCAGGCCCAACCGGGATATCGGCTGGTATACTGGGACAAGTTTGGACAACCGTCAGCGCCACCACCGCTGGATCGTTCCGCATGGCTGGATACCTGGTGGTGGGATGAGCAAAAGGCTACCCGGGTACGAGAAGGTATGGCTGAATTGACCGGGATCCGCTAGTGGGACGATACCTCTTAAAACGACTGGTACTGATCCTGCCGACTTTGTTCGGCATCATGACGATCAACTTCATCATTGTGCAATTTGCCCCGGGTGGTCCGGTGGAGCAGATCATCGCCCAGCTAACGACTGGAACCATGTCTACTACCGCTGGCATCAGTGGTGGTGGTGATTCCGGAGTACAGAATTCGTCTGTCGATGCGGGTGCAAGCGGCCAGAATCTGGGCAGTTACGGACTTGATCCGGAATTGATCGCAGATCTTGAACGTCAATTTGGATTCGATAAGCCACCCCATGAACGCTTCGTTCGCATGTTGGGCAACTACATACGCCTGGATTTCGGTACCAGTTTTTATCAGGACAGACCGGTGATTGAGCTCATCGTTGAACGCATGCCTGTGTCCATTTCACTGGGGCTCTGGTCAATTCTGCTTATCTACGGTATTTCCATACCTCTCGGTATAGCCAAAGCCGTACGAGACGGCAGCCGATTTGACATCTGGACCAGTTCGCTGATCTTTGTGGGTTATGCCATCCCGGGTTTCCTGTTTGCAATTCTGCTGATAGTCCTGTTTGCCGGGGGTAACTATCTCGATCTGTTTCCACTCAGAGGACTGGTTTCCTCCAATTGGGAATCAATGGGTTGGTGGGATCAAATCACTGATTATTTCTGGCACATGGCACTCCCCATCACTGCTCTTACCGCGGGTGGATTTGCCACCCTGACGATGCTGACCAAGAACTCGTTTCTGGAAGAGATCAGCAAACAGTTTGTGTTAACCGCTCGCGCGAAAGGGTTGTCCGAGAGCCGTGTATTGTATGGCCACGTTTTCCGCAATGCGATGCTGATAGTCATCGCTGGATTCCCTGCGGCATTTATTGGCCTTTTCTTCACCGGGTCGCTGCTGATAGAGGTCATCTTCTCGCTGGATGGGATGGGATTGCTCAGTTACGAGGCAGTAATCAAGCGCGACTATCCGATCCTGTTTGGGACCATGTTCTGTTTTACACTCATCGGGTTGGTTATGCACCTGGTCGGGGATATGACCTATGTGCTGGTCGATCCACGCATCGATTTTGAATCGAGGGAGACCTGATGAATCCAGTCACCAGGAGACGACTTGATCAATTCAAAGCAAACCGACGCGGTTATCATTCCCTGTGGATATTTATGCTGCTGTTTGTGTTGTCACTGTTCGCGGAATTTATCGCGAATAATAAACCCATTGTCATGCACCATGAAGATCGCTATTGGTTCCCTATATTCGAGTATTACACCGAGGCTGAACTCGGCGGTGAACTGCCAATCGAAGCGCAGTATTGGGAACCCTATGTGCAGAAACTGGTGGAAGACTCCGGGGGTTGGATGCTCTGGCCTCTCATTCCTTACAACTATAAGAATCCAGATCTCTACCTCGAATCAGCGGCTCCTGCGCCACCGTCATACAAACACTGGTTGGGTACCGATGATGGTGGCAAGGATGTTCTGGCAAGGCTGATTTATGGATTTCGTCTGTCGGTTTTGTTTGGTATAACGCTCACCATTCTCAGCGCCCTGATAGGCGTGTTCGTGGGTGCGATCCAGGGATACTTTGGCGGCATGATTGATCTCGTCGGTCAGAGGATGGTCGAGGTGTGGGGCGGTCTTCCAGTTCTGCTGTTGTTGATTATCCTTGCCAGCGTTGTTGAACCGAATGTTTTTTGGCTGTTGGGGATACTGACCCTCTTCAGCTGGATTCCTCTGGTGGGTGTGGTTCGTGCCGAAGTGTTACGCACGCGTAATTTTGAATATGTCAGAGCAGCTCGCGCTGCTGGCGTTAGCGACCTCTATATCTTAAGGCGTCACGTCATGCCGAATGCGATGGTAGCAACGCTGACCTTCCTGCCTTTTATACTGAGTGGCGCTGTGACCACACTCACCGCACTGGATTTTCTTGGATTTGGTCTGCCCGCTGGTTCACCTTCTCTGGGCGAGTTATTAGCCCAGGGAAAAGCCAATCTGCATGCTCCCTGGCTGGGTTTAACGGGTTTTATCACTCTGGGTGTTATGCTCACCTTGCTGATATTTATCGGTGAGGCTGTGAGAGACGCCCTTGATCCGAGGCGGATCATGGCAGTTGCGTCAGCGGCGGCAACCTAGAAGCACTTATTCGAGGCGTGCCCGCTTCACTTAACAGCATAAGCCAAAACTCTCCCGGCTTAGGTGTGTTGAGTTAGTCGGCCTATCGGTCGAGTAAGTCGACTCATGCATTTATACTTTCATCATTACTTGTTAAGATCAAGAATCCCTCCATTTCCTTTGACTGTGTAAGTTGGTATTTGGGCGCGGCGATACCAGGGACCACAGATTCTATGCAACAGCATCGATCATGATTTCTGCGGCCATTCTTTGAAAAACTCTGATACGATCAGCTCCGGTACTTCTTTAACTCTTCCCTGGATATGACCCAGATAAAGAAAACCGACTATTTTTTCATGCCCTGCCAGTCCCAGACCCGCCTTTACTACAGGATGATAAGCCATAACGCCGGTACGCCACATGGCACCGATCCCCTGACTATGGGCCGACAGCATCATATTGTTAACCGTGGCACCGGTTGAGATCAGCTGTTCGATTTCAGGGACCTCGCTGTGAGCCCGGATAACTGCAACGGCAATCACGATGAGAGGGGCTCTCAGGGGTTTTATTCTCTCGCGTTGAAGTTGACCTGCCGTGATATCCGTATCATCCGATTGTGCAGCAGCGGCGAAAATTTCACCGAGTCGTTCACGGCCTACACCACTGACCAGCAGAAAACGCCAGGGTCTGAGCACCAAGTGATCAGGCGCTCTAAGCGCTGCTTTAAATATGTTTTTCAACACGTCCGGTGTGGGCACCGGATCCATGAGTCGGGGTGCGGACACCCTGGTGTGCATGGCTTCTAGAGCATCCATGTTGATTCCTCTTTTTGATACGAGAATGGCGGGATAAAATTAAACGGCTACGCAGAGTGAAGCAAGTAACGATTAACTATCAGCAAATATCTAATGTGTCTAAGCGGCGCCTCCGCGATGATTTGTTTATCCGTACGGAGTGCGTGGATTAGAAATTATAAATTCAGGGTAAGATAAATACAACGCATGTTGGAGCGACGAAGGGGCGAAGATGGTAAGCGGATATTCACAGCGAGATCTGCAAGGGCACAAGTCTTCGAGCAGTGCCGAGGGGCTGCCGGGGATTCGCCACATAATTGCTATAGGCAGCGGCAAGGGTGGTGTAGGCAAGTCAACCGTGGCGGTTAACCTGGCACTCGCCTTGAACGGGATCGGTAGTCGTGTCGGGTTGGTGGATGCTGACATCCTCGGCCCGAGCATACCGGGAATGCTTGGTCTCGCCACTGGTGAGCCACCGCAAGCCACCAAGGACGGCATGATCATTCCCTCCAAATGCTATGGCCTTCAGGTGGTCTCCATGGGACTGCTGACCGGTGACGACGCACCGGCTGTTTTAAGAGGTCCTATGGTGAGCAAATATCTGCAGATGTTTATCGGTTCCGTGCAGTGGCAGCCCCTCGACTATCTCATACTCGATCTTCCACCTGGCACCGGAGACACCCAGCTCACCCTTGCCCAGAGTTTTCCCTTGTCGGGAGTGGTTATCGTGACGACTCCTCAGAATGTGAGTCTCAAGATAGCTCGGCGCGGGCTGCGGATGTTTGAGATGCTCCAGGTCCCTATCCTCGGCATCATCGAGAATATGAGCACTTTTACCTGCCCACACTGCGGCAATGCAACGGACGTGTTCCGCCGTGGTGGGGGTGAAAGCATGAGCAGAGAGCTGGGTGTGCCTTTCCTCGGAGCGATTCCCCTGGACGCTGATATCGTGACTAGCAGCGATAACGGGCATCCCATCATCATTGACCAGCCGAACACGGTCGCAGCCCATGCTTATCTCGCCATTGCAAAAGAACTCGTCAGCGAATTCGAGGAGCTAAAGGGGGTAACCCTGCGCCCGTTTATGTGGAACTGGAAAACAAATGAGGGCAAGACTGCATGGGTTGAGAGCGCCATCCATGCGGGAGGATCACCGACTACGCCGATTGGTTTTCGAAATCTAGATGGCAGCACACTGTCGGTGCTGTGGGAGGACGGCAAGCAGGACGACTTTGACGTGCGAAACCTGCGGCTTGCCTGCCGGTGCGCATTGTGCATCGAGGAAATGAGTGGCCGGCCACTGCTCGATCCCAATAGTGTATTAATTAACGTGGCGCCGCGGATGATATCAAGTGTCGGCAACTACGCCATTAGGATCAATTGGAATGATGGTCACAGCAGTGGGATCTACTCTTTCACTCACCTTCGGGCGATGGGAGATGCAGCCAACCAACATACCACATAGGAGTTAATATGAACCTTTCCAGCAAGCAATGTGTACCCTGTCGCGGTGGTATTTCGCCCCTCAAAGGGACACAACTCCACCAGCTATGCGATCAACTCGACCATGGTTGGGAGATTATCGATGCACACCATCTGACGAAAAGCTTTAAGTTCAAGGATTTCACCGCTGCACTTGCCTGCGTTAACCGTATCGGTGAGATGGCCGATGAACAGGCGCACCATCCCGATATCTACTTGGCATGGGGTAAAGTGCGAGTCGAGGTATGGACGCACAAAATTGACGGTCTAACCGAGAGTGACTTTATCTTCGCCGCGAAAGCTGAACAGCTGGTTCAGTCTCATGAGCCATCCCAAAACAACTAGGCGCCTGTACGCGCCATGTTCAGTCCTGGCAAGGATGCGCCCTTTAATAATCAGCGAAACGGAAGAAAACATAGACCGCGGAAGTTCGCATATATCGGGATTAATGGTCATCTTTTCGTTCCTCTTTTCGTTCCTCTTTTGAAATGCTTTGGGTTTCCAGGCCGCGCAGGGTGAATCCTGCGTCGTTGATCAGCTGTTTGAGCGAGTGCTCGGTAATCATGGCATTGTCCTTCGCTTGAAAGACCACCAGACCTTCGTTAAGCAGGATCTCGAGCGTCGATTGATCAACGCCATCCAGCGCTTTGAGTTTCTTCTCAACACCGTAGGCACAGTAAGGACAAGCCAGTCCGTCGACGCGTAGCGCATAGCGAGTATCCGCCCAGGCAGGCAGTGCAAGGGCGAGAACAACCAACACCAGTAGCAATTTTCTTTGCATGGGTCTAATTCCTATAAGTGCCATTCGAATTCCAGCAACGCCCGATAGTCATCGGGCTCCTGGCCAGCGGCCATATCATCCTGTATGGAAAACTGCACACCGGTTTTAACGGCGATATTACGGTATGTCCACATAAGACCGGGTGACAAAAACAATTGTTTCCCACCGGCACGAACCGATGAGTTGCCGACCAGATTGATGACGTTTTCTGTGATTTCACCATTTAATTCCAGCATCCACACCCAATCGGGTTCCAGGTATTCCGTCGGTGTCGGGCGGATGCCGACGACCAGATCCAACAGCCAGATATCCGGTCGCTGTGCGCCGTTGGCCGCTTCGCGGTTGAAACGGCGGCGTACGGAAGCAAAGCGGTACCACTTGCGTCCTTCATAGCCGTAGGTGAGCCCCAGCAGGTAATCGTTGCCGTCACGCCTTAACTGACCCTGAGGACCGCTATCGCCATCAGCAAAGATCACTTCGCCGAAGAAGGCGGAGGACTCCTGCGCACCCTGCATATCATTACGCCAAAAGCGGTACTTGGTGGACACGCTGGTGGGTCCACGGGCATTATCGGTGTGCTCGCGACCTTCGCGGCGAACGTAGGGGATGCTGATCCCAGCGACCCAATCCCCGCTGATGCCATACTTGAGCCTGAATTCGGCT
>JASJXV010000030.1 GCA_030123805.1 Gammaproteobacteria bacterium | reverse complement strand
CATAAAAAGAACGGAATCATCCGCAGGATGACTGCCTCTCTGAAGCTGCGCGCCGGTACCCGGATGACGTCGTGTTGGCCGCTTGCCGGGTCATACACACCGACATGATTGGAAACAGCAAGGGTGTACCAGATGCGGCCCCGGTCATCGATGCGCAAGGTGTGCGGGTAGATGCCAGCGGGTAGTTCCTCAAAGCGGAAACTATTATCAGCAGGATCGAACCGGACCAGACGATTGCCAATGGCCAGCGTGATCCAGATCCCGCCTTTCGCATCGACCTGCAGAGAATGAGGTCCCATGCGCATACTGGTGTTCGATGGCAGCGCACCCGAATCCATGATGCCACCGATAGGCAGGTCCGAACTCGGTATCGGGTACCGATGGCGCTTACCGCCGGGTACGCTTGGATCGAGACGAAACAGACTGTCCGTCGCCATATCCACCGAGTAGATGTCACCACTGGGATGTACGATCATGTCATGCTGCATGGACGACCGACCACCGAGTTCGAATTCATCGATAACCGCACGCCGTACCTCCTCGGATGGCGGCGGTGCAAATCCCGGCTGATCAAAGCCCCGGGTCAAGGCTGGAATCGCAGTAGCCGGATCATAGGCGCGATTGAATATTTCCGGCATCCGGGCAGCCAGATCCGCATCCAGTCCGCCGCCCATCCGCGCCATGAGCGCAAGTATCTTCCGCCATTCGGCCGGATCACGTTGTATCCGCGTTGCCGCATTACCCTGCTGATGGCAGTAAGTACACTGGCGTACCAGCTGTTCGCGATCCCCTGCATCTGTCAGTTGCTCCAGCACCAGCGCATACCAGTGATTGGCAGGCAACTGTGCCGCAACGGCTCCTGCATCCGTGTGACGTACCATTTTGAAATCGAGATTTAAGTTACCTTCGGCGGGAGTACTCTCGCCCCGGACCCGCAGGTCATGCCAGCCGATGCGCCGTACCCGGATGAGTTGTTCAGTCGATTCCGGCAGGCCGCTGACCAGATATCGTCCAGCCGCGTTCGTGAATACTGTCCGCTCCTGGAAAGGTTCGCCGAACCGCACGGTCACCATGGCGCCCACGACAGGTGTGCCATCCTCTGTGATCACGCGCCCTTCCATACCTGCAGCGAATGCGGTTACATGGGCGAGAAAATAAAATACGATGAGTAACAGGTTGGACTTGATAGGATCTATGAATCGCATGCTCCCTCCATGTTTTATTTTGGCATCAATTTACTTCGCATGAAGACGCTTTGCAAACGCTGTTGATTTACGCTGACAAGAAACCTCATCCTCTGGGTTTAGAGTTTCAATGTTATTTACGTCTGCTTCGGTAGCCGCGAGTGACCCTTGAGGCTCGAACCCGGCTGCATTGCAACTAATCAAGGGGAAGGGGTATCGATTACTGCAAAAGGGGAATTTTCAGCTACCCATGACACTTTGGATAGGCAGACTTGTTATAATAGCGCTCCCTCAAAACAGCGCAGTGCTTCCCCTGGAGCGATAATGGAGTTGTTCCCCGTCTTTATGAATTTAGCAAACCAACACTGCCTGGTCGTTGGTGGTGGCTCTGTAGCCCTGCGCAAGGCAGAACTCTTGTTGCAAGCAGGTGCCAGAGTGACGGTCGTTGCACCAGAGATTCAGCCGGGCATCTATGCACTGAATCCGCCCCCCACGTGCATCAAGCGGATTTTTACACCGGAAGATCTTGCTGACATGACTCTTGCAATCGTCGCGACTTCCGTTAAGAAGGTCAATGAAGCGGTGTCTCGTCTGGCGAAGGCGCGGAATATTCCCGTGAATGTGGTGGACAATCCCGCGTTATGCAGCTTTATCGTTCCTGCTATCGTCGATCGCAGCCCAATTATAGTGGCTGTGAGCAGTTCTGGTGCGGCACCGGTATTGGCACGACTCACCAGAGCCCGAATTGAATCCATCCTGCCCCAAGCGCTTGGTAAGCTAGCTCAACTGGCAAGGAAATACAGGCAATCGGTCAAAGACCGATTCGAGACTAACACTGAGAGGCGTCGTTTTTGGGAACAGATTTTCGAGGGCGCAGTCGCAGACAAAGTGTATTCCGGACAAGCTGATGCTGCCGAAAAAAGTATCAAGTATATGCTGGCAGACGAAAATTTGAACATCTCTCGTCGAGGAGATGTCGCCTTGATCGGTGCCGGTCCCGGCGACCCGGAGCTCATGACATTCAAGGCTGTACGCCTGTTGCAGCGTGCCGATGTGGTGATCTACGACCGTTTGATACCGAAGCAGATCCTGGACCTGGCGCGTCGAGATGCGCAGCAGATCTACGCCGGGAAAGAGGTATCAAAACATACCATCCCGCAGGCAGAGATTAACAAATTACTGATCGAACTCGCCCAGGAGGGTAAACGCGTAGTGAGACTTAAGGGCGGTGATCCCTTCATCTTTGGACGTGGCGGAGAAGAAATAGGCGAATTGATGCAGTTCGGAATCTCATTTCAGGTCGTACCTGGTATTACGTCCGCCTCAGGTTGTTCAACCTATAGCGGTATTCCACTCACCCATAGAGATTACGCACAGTCCGTGCTATTTGTCACGGGTCACCTGCAGGATAACTCGGTGAACCTGGACTGGAAAGCGTTGGCTCAACCGAACCAAACCGCTGTTATCTATATGGGAATGTTGGGAATCAAGACGATCACTGCCAAAATAATCGAGCACGGTTTAGCACCCAAAACCCCCGTTGCAGTGATTTACAAGGGTACAACGCCAGAACAGAAAATTGTAATCGGTGACTTGACAAATATTGCGGCCAGAGTTGATGAAGCAGGTCTCTCCTCCCCTGGTCTGATTATTATCGGCGAGGTTGTCCGCCTGCACGCGCAACTAAATTGGTACGGTGATCTCGCCGCAGCCTGCGTCAGCTAGCTCTTGTCCGGATTCTAATTCTGTGGAGGCTAATGACTGGTTCCAATGGAAAGGTGAGTCTTGTTGTAGACGTTGTACTTGCCAACCGGCTTCGACATGGGCAGCCGCGTTACCTCCTCAAAGGTTGCTGCATCGTAAACGATGATAGCACCGTCATCTTCCATCAGGCTCAACAAGGCAAAGCGGCCATCTCGGGTAAATTCCACATGCGCCGCTGTTTTACCTGGTGCTGGCTGCAATGTCTTCACTATTTCCAGGGTTCTCTTATCGATGATATGGACCTTATCTTTGTTCGGTCCGAAGAAAACATCAACCCAGGCATAAGGGGTGTTTTCATGCGAACGCATAAAGAATCCCGGACCCTGCGTTTCGATGCGCCTGATGGTCCGCCAATTTAGCATATCGATGACGGAAACTTCGCCATTACGCAGATTCGGCGTGGCCATGACCGGCCTGCCCTGGTACTGCCAGCTGATTCCGGAACCCAAATGGGGCATCCCCGGCAGATCCAGGTCTGCCACCTTGCGACCGAGATCAAGATCCACGACCTGGCCGCTGGCAATCTTGCCGCTGGTACCGGAATCCACAGGTCTGGAAGCGCCCATCACCCGGGCATAGTCCGGGGAAAAAAAGAAGTCATCTAGAATCGCCTGCAGAAGAATCCGCCTGGGTGTAAAGGTGATGGATGGCGCTTGCAAGTCATAGTGGATTTCCCATACTTCGGGTATATCTTTGAGTGCAATGATGAAGCTCTCTCTCGGTCGCGCGTTGTAAACTGCACTGACGCGGGAGGACTCACCCCCGACTGAAGCCACTTCGATAGACTGGAGCAACGAAAGATCTTTACCATCCAGAATGACCAGCGAGTGCGGCCAGTAGTTTGCTGCGATCACATACTCGCCACCATCGGATACGGCAATATTACGGGTATTGATTCCCACCCGCACTTCACTGACGTAGCTCAGGTTGTATAAGTCGTATTTGCTGACCCAGCCGTCCCTGGAGGCAAAGTAAACGAAGCGACCATCCCGTGTAAATTTAGGACCGCCGTGGAGGGCATAGTGAGACTTGAAGCGGGTAATGGCTGTGAACTTGTCGCCATCAAGCACGGTGATGTGATGATCGCCTGCCTCCACCACCAGAAAGATGTTCCAGGGATCTGCATCAAATATCGGCGAGTTGCCAAAGCTCTCAACATCTGCGAGATCCTTTCGCGAAGCGCGAATCATGGCATCGCTCCACACTGGCATGACGCCCGGTGTCTGGTAGATATAATCTGCTAGCTGTGCTATTTGACCGGGGTCCAACATCTCTTTGAAGGCGGGCATCTGGGTCGCCACACGGCCGTTCGCAATTACGTCCAGCGCGGCTGTTTTGCGTAGCCGGGAAAGATTATCCGGTAACAGGGCCGGACCCATTAAGCCTGCTCTTTCAGCACCATGACAGGAGGCGCAGTGCGCCTGGTACAACTCGATGGCGGTGTCCGCATGGGTCGTACTTGCGATTGCAAAGCAGAAAACTGTCAATAAGAGTGATCTAACCTGTTTCAACATCACCTGACAAACCTGGCCAAAATTATTTAGAGCTGATTGGATGACTTTTTCCAATGCGGGTCCTGTTTGCGGTCGTACGGCCGCACCTCTATTCTCGCAGTATTGGTTTCCACACCGATTTCAGCATCGTCCAGATAACACGCCGGATCCTCCGCCCAGGGATCACCGGTTAGCTGATAGGGCCTGATACGGGCATTTCCGCCACAGATGTCTTTATACTGACAGGCGCCACAACGGCCCTTCAATGGTCTGGACTCCTGTTTCAAGCCTGCCATCAGTGCATTGCTGGTATCGGACCAGATCTCGGAGAAAGGCCTGTCTTTGACATTGCCAAGACTGTACTGCCACCAGAAGGTGTCCGGGTGCACATCACCCAAATTATCGATGTTGGCCACTGTCTTGCCGGAGCCGTTGCCCCCCCAGCCCTTAAGCGCCGCTTCGATCTTTGACGCTTGTTCGGGAAAGTGTTTTCTCACCCAGAAGAGCAGAAACACACCATCGGCATCGTTGTTACCGGACACATAATCGACATTCCGTCCTTGTTGAATATCTTCAAACGCACGTTCTATAAGATAAGTCACGGCTTCCCGGGTCGCTTTGTGAACTACATCGTCCTTGCGGTTACGATTACCCCTGCCGCCGTAGTTAAGGTGCGAAAGATAGAACTTGTCTATGCCTTCGTCCCGTGCCAGATCAATGACCGGAACAAAGTGGTCCCGATTGTGTTCTGTCAGGGTAAAACGCAGGCCTGTTTTGACATCTCTTTTCTTCAGCAACCTGATAGCAGCTAACGCATTTTCATAAGCGCCTTGCTTACCTCTGAACTTATCGTGCACGGCACCGATACCATCGAGACTGATGCCGACATATTCAAAACCAATGCCCGCAATCTTGCGCGCATGTTCTGCATCGATCAGGGTGCCATTGCTGGAGAGTGCCGTGAAAAATCCCATGTCCCTGGCATGTTTCGCGATCTCGTAGATGTCATCTCGCAGCAGCGGTTCGCCGCCGGAAAGTATCAGAACAGGCACCCCATAATCCTTGAGATCATCCATCACCGCATACACTTCCTGGGTCGTCAGCTCACCAGGAAAGTCAATATCAGCGGAGATGGAATAGCAGTGTTTGCAGGCCAGGTTACAGCGCCGGATCAGGTTCCAGATGACCACCGGCCCCTTGGGTTGGCGCGGCGCAGGGATGGGTTCAGTTGCATCAATCAGCCGTAGGTATTGAGACAGTCTAAGCATGTTCCGAGCTCCGGTTTTTCAGCCGTATGCCGGTCTTCTTCAGGATCTTCTCACTGAAGAGCACATCTGACTGTCGGCAATCATCACCGATGAGTTTTTTTAGCGCCGCAATCTTGTCGTTTATTTCATCAAGACCGCGACCATGTACCATGGCAAATAGATTGTACGGCCACCCGGGTGGGTAGCTGGGGCGCTTATAGCAGTGGCTGACACTAGCCTGAGCGCCGAATAATTCGCCCACGGCATCTATGCGGTCTTCATCCAACGCCCATACGGTCATGGCGTTGTAGCGATACCCGATCCGGTAGTGATTGGGCACGAGTCCAATCCGCCGAATCGTGCCCTGCCTCAGCATCGCGTCGATGCGCCGCAGCAGTTCCGCTTCATCGAGTTCGAGTGACGCTGCGATGCTGGCGTAAGGTTCGGGACAAAGCGGTAACCCGGCCTGCATGATTCTGATAATGTCCTGGTCTGTCACCATGGCTAAACCTCCAGATACAAACCGATGAAATACTCCTTCTCCTTCGGCAAGGCGAGGACGGGGTATCCGGTGGATGCTTCAATGTGAGCGATGCTTGCGTCTATTTGTGCTGCTGTTTCCGTCGCCAGCACAAACCACAAATTGTATGCGTGGTCGCGCAGATAGTTGTGCGCCACCTCCGGCATTGCATTCAGTGTATCAGCAGTTTCCTGCCATGCATCCGCCGGAGTCGAGATAGCACATAGACAAAAGTCACCCCCGGCTTTTTGAATGTCGAATAACGGACCGAACCGAGTGATGACGTTTCTCTCCTGCAGCCCCTGGATAACATCAACAAGCGTTTGTGCGTCTATACCAAATTGAATTGCGGCCACGGCAAAGGGGTGCTTGCAGACCGGGAAGCCACCCTGCAAGCCGTTAATCACCCGCCTTTCCAGATCCGTTAATTCTGCAACTTCTTGATCGAGTCCATTTTTCAATAGTATCTTGCTCCTCTTTGTTTGAAGCACCTGGTTGAAAAAAGTACATCGAATTTGCACGCTATCTTTAATCTTTGTCTGATCTCACCGAGTTCCTGCAGCACGGATTGCCTCTCCTTGCCATGCAGCATCGTGAAAAGATTGTAAGGCCAGTGAGGCAACTTTCTGGGTCTCTGATAACAAAGGGTTACTGCCGCTTCTGTGGCAAGTTTTGCCCCGATGGTGTCGATCATGTCGTCTGCAACATCCCACACCACCATGGCATTGGCGGCGTACCCCAAACGACGATGTTTTACGACTACGCCGAATCTTCTAACCAGGGCACTCTCCTTAAGTGCTGCAATGCCACTGATGACTTCCGCTTCTGAACACCCCAACTGGCTGGCGACTTCTGCATAAGGGTGGGTGCAGATGGGTAAGCCGTTCTGCAGAGCTTCGATTAGTCTGCTTGAGTCGATTGCCATAATTTGAATCCCAGATCGATATAAAAACTCTTCACCATCGGTAATACCAGGGCGTCGGTGCCGCTCTTACGTTCAATCTCCTGAATCACCGCGTCCACCCTTTCGTTATCCTTCGCCGCAACCACAAACCAGAAGTTATAGTGATGTTCCCTCAAATAATTATGGTTGACCTCCTCATAGCTGTTGATCATCCCGGCGGTACTGTCAATCATGGCAGCCGGAACGGAAATCGCCGCCAGCGTGGAAACACCCACTTTGGTGTGATTCAGCAAGGGGCCAATACGACTGATATAACCATCGTCTTTGAGCCGCTGATAACGCGTGATGACTTCATCTTCCTCAATCCCCAGGCACCTTCCGATCTCTCCGAAAGGGTCATGTACCAGGGGGAAGTCCCTCTGGTATGACTGCAATAGTTGTCGATCAATTTCATCCAGCATCTTAAAGACCTATCTGATGAGCACGGGCAGTAAAGAATATGCCGCTGGGTTGTTCGACGCTAAGCGTCTTTAACAACTGGAAAGTTCTTGTGTCATAGATTTTGACCTGATTCTTGTCCCGTACCGATACCCACACATGTTCACCTCTGGGTGTAAATTCCATGTGCATGACCCCCGGCCCGGGCTGAAGCTTTTTGACGACCGTCAGCGATTTGGTGTCGATCACTTGCAGCCAGTGATTGTCCGGGTAAGCGAAATTCACCCATATCTGACGGGCGTCCGGTCTTGCCATGGCAAAGACTGGCTGCCCTAACAATTGAATCCGGCCAGCTAGCTGCCACCCATGCTTCGACACCACGAGGAGTTGATGGCGACCCATTGCGGGCAAAAAGACAAAATCGTTGGCGAAAGCCCAGCCTTCCAGATGGGGCATCTTGTATACTGGCAGTTTCCTGTCCCCCTTGCCGTAATCCAGCAGAATCTTTTGCACGCCCTTTTCAGGATACCAGAGGTCGAGTTTGGCAATGCCATCTTCACCAAAAAGACCGGCCATGTAGTAGCGACCATCCGGCGAGATGAGCGCATCGTAAGGGAGCGAACCGATTTGTCGATATTTCGTAATCACCGGATGAGCCGGATCATCCAGATTGGCTTGCCAGATTTCTCCGGCGTTATAAAGACTGAATATCAGTTGATTGCCTGGCGCATCGGTAAGGCCTACTACCTTCGATCCATCGGGAAATTGCTTTGTATTGGCCGGAATACTAGCGATAGCCTTCAGGTCTGCCGCCGAAAATAGCCTGACACCGCCGGGTTCATAGTTGGAAACCGCGATGATCTTACCATCTTGAGTTATTGCCCCACCAATGGCATTACCGGACTGGATGATCCTTTTCTGCAGTCGACCATTGAGGACATCGACTTTGCTAAGACCACCATCCCTGCCGAAGACGTAGGCAAATTGCTCATCTCTGGAAAATACCATTGAGGCATGGGACAGATCTCCCAGACCATTGATCCGACATAGCACCTCCTGGCTGGTTGAATTAACGATCACCACGGAACCCGTGGCTCGTTCCACAACAACACCCCGATCGCCGATGGCAACCTGATTATCACAACCCGGCAAACCGGATGCCGCGGCCGAAAGCACTATGAGGGACAAACAAATCAGGATGAAGACTTGCATCTCTACTTATTCCATTTTTCATCACGCAGGACATCAACCATCCAGCGGATTTCGTCATCGGTCAGGAAATCCCGCCAGGGAGGCATGGGGGTACCGCCTCGACCGTCTCGAATCGTAATGAACAACAGTTCATCCGGCTTCCCCGCCAGATCCGCTTGCAGCAGGGACGGACCCAGCCCCCCTTTCAGCGTCATGCCATGACAGGAACCGCAATCAGCCAGCAGTAGATGCATTAGCTCTTGTTGGCGCGAAGCGATCGCCAGTTCAGCCGTCTCCGCACGAACCAATACGGTAAAACAGAGCAGCATCGCCGTGAGACAGGGTAATATCTTCATCGAGTAACCAGGGTGATTTAGACGTTCTACACCTCGCATTATAGGGAACCCAGCCTGCAAGATATTGATTTAACTCAAGCCCATAAGGATAAAAACCGGATTACAGACTATTGGCTTGGCATTACTTCGGCGCAAATCGCAAGTGCAACAATTCTGAAATCGAATGACGCCAGTACATCTCATCGTCCAATATAGCGATAGCGAAACGATTGTCTTTGTCCTTATGGATCACGGCATCAAAACAGAGATAACTAACTGATTTCCACTCCGCGAGCCTTGGCCCATATCTTACCGAGCGCTATCTGTTCTTCATCGCTGAGAATCTGCCGTGTGATATTAAAGAGCACTACCTCCTCTTTCTTAAAATGATCACGCACGAGATTTAGAGCGGTATGTAGACAATCAATGCTGCCCTTTACATCTCTGGCACGTTCGGTCTGCTTAAACGCGCGTCTAATGTCTCGATGTTCTGCATTCATCATGGCGAGCGGACCGTCTACTCCCATATGGGGTTCCAGGGCAGGATCGAGTAATTCTTCCTCCAGTTTGGAATGGGTACTCACCTGGGTATTTAACAGGCTGGCTAATCCTTGTATCTGATGCATTGTGGTTGCTTGCGCAGCAAGGGACTCGACGCTATCAAATAAGGCATATAACATCGCGTGCTCACCAAGCAATGCATCGATCAGTTTCATTTTTTACCCTGTGATTCAGGCTCCGCGGCCAATCTTGAACGATTACAAACAAAGCGCAACCCCATTTGTGTACGATTCTTACAGGTTCCGACGATTCGCGCTGGAATTACGTATCACCTGACTTCGATCACTTTCTTTTTGACGAAAAGCATGATCCAATAAAAAACACAGCTGAATCGAGGTACGGTTGTGCTTAACTTCTCTGCATTGGACGAACTTGCAAATGCTGCATCACTTGCGCTGGTGGAGAATTCTGCGGATGCAACGTTCGCCATTGACGGTACCTTCTCCATTATCGGCTGGAATTTGGCTGCCCAGGAATTAATGGGGTATGCCACCACAGAAGTCATCAATCAGCACTGTTCCAAAGTACTTCAGGCGATCTATTCCAATGGTGAGCCGCTGTGCGTACCCGGCTGTGAAGGTGCCAGATGTTTCGATCGCCTCGAGCCATTTAATGCCCCCTCCTGCTCTATTCGTCACAAAGATGGCACTTTTATGCCGATCAACCTGGATTCCGTGGTCCTGTCTCAGCAGATTCAGCATGCAGATTCTCGCTCTGCAACCGCCGTTATTTATCTGCGAACTGTAAAGCCGCAACCACAGAACTTAAAAAATGGTCAAATTCTACAGATTTCGACGTTTGGAAGATTTGGGCTGGCCGCCGGTGGTAGTAGCTTAACACCGGAAAAGTGGGACCGAAAACAAGCATTATTACTCTTGAAATTTCTTGTTACCCGACTTGGTCGAGTCATCCACAGAGAGGTATTGATCGAGAATTTGTGGCCTGATGCTGATGAGAAAAGCGGTCGTGCCAGATTAAAAGTCAACGTCCACGCGTTGCGGCGAGAACTGAGAAGTGCGGGTATTTCTGAATCAATCCTGGAAACGGTCGGCGATGCCTATACACTACGACGTGAAGCGGTCTGGATTGACTCTGTGATGTTCGAGAACTGTATTGCTACTGGCACCAATCATCAGCAACAACAGCAGTGGGCTGAAGCAATTGAGCGATTTACCGAAGCGCAGCGTCTCTATCGTGGCGATTACCTGGAAGAGGATATCCATGCTCAGTGGTGCGCCGAAGAGCGGGATCGTTTGCGCGAGGTGTATCTGAATATGTTAGCCAACATGGCGCTTTGCCATGCCCACCTGGGAGACTATGCCGAAGCCGTGTCAGTAGGCCGGATTGTCCTGGTGGACGACCCCTGCAGGGAGCATATTCATCGCATGCTGATGGAATATCTGGTCAAGTTGGGACACAGCGATTCTGCCGCAGTTCAATATCACCACTGTGAAGTCGTGCTGGCCCGAGAACTTGGTGTAGAGCCATCGCGGGAAACTCGACGCTTATATGACCAGATTATATCGGGAGAGCTGGATAATCTGGTTCAGATAAGACAGCTCGAGTAGGCGCCCGTTCTAGTAGCCCTTACCTTCTTCAGATCCTGCCGGCATTTCCTGTTACCAGTCTGTAACCAGCCCCTGCTACCGTTTCGATCACTTGGTTCATTGCACCTTGTTGTCTTGGTTGGAAGGGTTGAAAGATATGGCCGGATATACAGAAACAAAACGTGTCTCATTGTTAGGCTTGCTAGTGACTTTGCTATGCATGATCCCGATTTCTCCTGGTTACGCAGCCTTACCCGGTGAGCAGAATTTTCAGCAACACTGTGGTATCTGCCACACCGTTGGCAGTGGCAAGCTTGTGGGACCTGATTTAGCTGGGGTCAACGAGCGACGTTCACAGGAGTGGCTGGAGACATTCGTAAAATCTCCTCAAGCGATGATAAACAGCGGTGATGCTGAGGCAGTTGCGATCTTTGCAGAATTCAATCAGTTACCCATGCCTGACCCGCTACTCTCAGCAGCACAGATAAAGGATGTCTTGAGCTATATCGAAGACGTGAGCGAAACGCTTCCAAACCCGACTGCTGCTATTAACCCACCTGCTTTTAGTCAACCCGCTATTGACCAACCAATAGACACCAGCGTTGAAATTGAAGATCAAGTTGCCGATGTTTCGACCCAGGCAACAACAGAGCAGATTAATCACGGCAGAGACTTGTTCCAGGGTACGGTTAGATTTGCCAATGAAGGCCCAACTTGTAACTCCTGTCACGACGTTCGAAACGATGCCGTTATCGGTGGCGGAATACTCTCGAAAGAGCTAACGACTGTGTTTTCCCGTATGGGAGGACCCGGTGTTCGGGCTATTCTGGGCAGGCCTCCGTTTCCGGTGATGCAGTCTGCTTATCTGGATAGAGCACTCAGCGAAGAGGAGATCGTTTCACTGGTCGCCTTTTTGCAGTACGCAGATCAAGAGCAACTTAATCACCAACCGAGAGATTATGGCATCGGATTGTTTAGCAGCGGATTGGTGGGAACAGCCATTTTGTTTGGACTCTGTTCCTTCATCTGGCGAGGTCGAAAAAAGGGATCAGTTAACCAGGCTATATACGATCGTCAGGTTAAATCGATATCAGATGCAGAATTTCGCGCCCGCCATTCATAAGAACTAATTGTTAAAAGGCAGAAGAGCCCATGAGCTGGATAAAAGACATCATTTCACCCCAAACTCGACAATGGGAAGAATTTTACAGAAATCGTTTTCAGCATGACCGCATCGTCAGGAGCACCCATGGCGTTAACTGTACGGGTGGCTGCTCCTGGGAGGTGCACGTAAAAGAAGGCATCGTGGTATGGGAAACGCAGCAACTGGATTATCCTTTGCTTGAGAGTAGCCTGCCGCCTTATGAACCTCGTGGTTGTCAGCGAGGCATATCCTTTTCCTGGTACCTCTACAGTCCTCTGCGCATCAAGTATCCACTGATTCGGGGGGCGTTAATCGACGCCTTTCGCGAAGCAAAGCAGAAGACCGGCGATGCGCTGCTGGCATGGGAAGCACTTCAGGCAGATCCTGACACGCGTTCGGCCTACCAGAATGCCAGGGGAAAGGGCGGCTTCAGGCGAGCCAGTTGGGACGAGGTGCTGGAAATCATGGCTGCCGCAAACATCTATACGGCTAAAAAATATGGGCCCGACAGGGTGATCGGTTTTTCTCCCATCCCGGCCATGTCAATGCTCAGCTATGCAGCCGGTAGTCGATTCCTGCAACTATTCGGCGGTGTCAATCTCAGCTTCTATGACTGGTATTGCGATTTGCCAACCGCTTTCCCCGAAATCTGGGGAGAGCAAACAGACGTTTGCGAAAGTGCCGACTGGTACAACTCCAAAATGATCGCAGATATGGGTGCGTGCCTGAATATGACACGTACGCCCGATACTCACTTCTTTGCGGAATCAAGACACAATGGCACCAAGACCGTTGTATTCTCGCCCGACTTCTCACAGGTGTGTAAATACGCGGATCAGTGGGTGCCCCTGCATGCGGGCAGTGATGGTGCTTTTTGGATGGCTGTCTCCCATGTAATCCTCAAGGAATTTCACCACGATCGACAAACACCCTACTTTATAGACTATGCAAAACAGTATACCGACAGCCCCTTCCTGGTGAAGTTGGAAAAAGACGGTGATACATACAAACCGGGACGTCTGCTTCGTGCGAATGAACTCGCTGAATACCAGGATATAAGTAATGGCGATTGGAAATTCGTGAGCATCGATGAAAGAGATGGGCATCTGGTCATCCCGAAGGGTTCAGTGGGACATCGCTGGGACGAAACTCCCGGCCAGTGGAACATGAAGCTTGAAAACAGCATCGATGACAAGCCATATGACCCGGCACTTTCGCTGATAACCTTCCATGACGAGGTAGTACAGACAGAATTCATCGAATGGGGTCTGGATCAAAAGGCTCTGCGAGGCGTACCAGTCAAGCAGATAGAAACAACGAACGGAACTGCCGTGGTAACGACAGTTTACGATCTGATCATGGCTCAGTACGGTGTTAACCGAGGCCTCAAAGGGGATTACCCGGAAGACTATACCGACAAAGATGCCGCTTATACACCCGCATGGCAGGAGATTTTTACCGGGGTCGATTCCAAAACCGTCCTGCAGTTTGCTCGCGAATGGGCTAACACGGCCAATGTAACCAAGGGCAAGTGCATGATCATCATAGGAGCAGGCATTAACCACTGGTACCATGCCAATCTGATGTATCGGGCAGGTGCGATGGCGTTGATGCTCAGCGGCTGTGTTGGACGTAACGGCGGTGGCCTTAACCACTATGTTGGCCAGGAAAAACTGGCGCCAATGGACTCCTGGAGCAGTATTGCTTTTGCCAAGGACTGGCATGACGCAGTCAGACTTCAACAAGCGCCCATATGGCACTACATCAATACGTGTCAGTATCGTTATGACGGGCAATACTCCAGATACAACACTGTACCCGATAATGAATGGACTCAAATGCACACCGCTGACACTATATTTAAATCAGTAAGAAATGGCTGGATGCCTTTTTACCCTCAATTCAAGCAGAATACATTGGAACTTTGCCAGCAAGCAATTGACGCTGGCGCGAAAGACGACGATGCGATCAAAAAGAACATCCTGGATAAAATCACGTCGAGAGAAATCGAATACTCAATCGCAGATCCGGAAGCACCGGAAAACCATCCGCGAGTCTGGTACATCTGGCGTGGCAACGCGATTGTCGGGAGTATGAAGGGACATGAATATTGCCTGAAGCACTACCTGGGCACCCATAATAATGTGATCAGCCAGGACTCGGAAGATCATACCGAAGAGGTTAAATGGCATGATGTCGCCCCGGTAGGAAAGATGGATCTGGTTGTGGATCTCAACTTCCGCATGGATTCGTCGGCACTTTACTCGGACATCGTTCTTCCAGCAGCTTCCTGGTACGAAAAAGCCGATCTTAATAGTACCGATCTGCATTCATTCATCCATCCGTTGTCCGAGGCCGTTCCTCCGGTTTGGGAATCTAAAACAGATTGGGACATATTCAGAGACCTGGCAAAAGCAACCAGTGAAATGGCCGAGATACATCTGGCTACGCCGCAGACGGATATCATCACCGTGCCACTGGCCCACGACACGGCCGACGAAATCACGCAACCCGAGGTGAAGGATTGGTATAACGGCGAATGCGAAGCCATTCCCGGAAAAACGATGCACAACCTCGCCATAGTTGAACGTGACTATACGAAAATTTACGAAAAATACATTACCCTGGGAGACAACATCAGAGCTAAGGGGCTCGGCGCACATGGAAACCATTACATGTGTGAGGAGCAGTACGATGAGATGATTGAGTCCAATCACTTCCCTACCAGAGAGTTTGAATCAAAAGTGTATCCTTCCATCGAAGAGGACGAGTGGGCGGCCAATGCAGTGCTGCACTTATCCTCTCTCACCAATGGGCAACTCACGATCAAAGCCTACGAAAATATGGAAAAGAAGACAGGCCTGGATCTGGTTGACCTGGCTGAGGGCAGCAGGGATGTCAAAATCCGTTATGCAGATCTGCAGGCACAACCCCGAAGGTATAACACGTCGCCACTCTGGTCAGGGTTAATGAACGATGGCAGAGCCTATGCCGCTTACACCTATAATTATGACAGGTTGGTGCCCTGGCGAACCCTGACAGGTCGTCAGCACTTTTATCTTGATCACGAAATGTATATCGCCTACGGCGAAAATCTACCCACTTTTAAACCTGCACCGAAGCCGGAACTCTACGGAGATCTCAAAGAAACTTTGAAAAACGGTGATGCCCTGGTGTTGAACTATCTGACTCCACACGGCAAGTGGCACATTCACTCTACCTATATGGAAAATCTGCGAATGTTAACCCTGTCGCGTGGATGCGAGCCATGCTGGTTGAGTGAAGCCGATGCCAGGCAACTGGATATTCAGGATAACGACTGGGTAGAGGTTCACAACGATCATGGCGTCTATTGTACCAGAGCCGTTGTCAGCGCAAGGATTCCGAAGGGTGTTTGCATTGTCTACCATGTGGCCGAAAGAACAACCGGAATTCCAAAATCTCAAATCAGGGGTAATAAACGCGCTGGTGGACACAATAGCGTTACCCGGGTGCACTTGAAGCCAAATTTCCTGGCTGGCGGATATGGTCAATTTTCCTATCACTTCAATTACTGGGGCCCCATTGCACCCAACAGGGATACTCATGTAACTGTTAAGAAAATGGATACGGTTGTCTTTTAATTTGTTCAGGAAACCCTTCTTAAAGGAACATTTACAGGAAACTTTTTTCAGGAAACAACGATGGATATAAGATCACAAATCTCAATGGTGTTTCATCTAGACAAATGTATCGGTTGTCATACATGTTCCATTGCCTGCAAGAATATCTGGACGGATCGTAAAGGCGCGGAATACATGTGGTGGAATAATGTAGAAACCAAACCAGGTACCGGTTATCCAGGCAAATGGGAAGACCAGCTAATCTACAAAGGTGGTTGGGAGAAGCAGGACAACGTGCTGAGCTTGAAGGGAGCAGGCAAAAGAAAAGGTCTGTCGAATATTTTTCACAACCCGAATATGCCGGTTATCGATGATTATTACGAGCCCTTTACCTATAAATATCTGGATCTCATCGAATCACCTGCCGGTGATGATCAGCCGACGGCTCGACCGGTTTCATTGATAACAGGTGACCCTATTGATATCAAGATGGGCCCCAACTGGGATGATGATTTAAGTGGCTCGCCAGACTACGCGAGAAAGGACCCCAACCTGGCAAATCTCTCACCTGCTGAACAGGAAGCCATGTTTCAACTTGAGAGAATGGCATTCTTCTATCTACCACGAATCTGCAACCACTGTTTGAATCCGGCATGCGTTGCCTCGTGTCCATCTGGCGCCATCTACAAACGAGGTGAAGATGGCATTGTTCTCATCAATCAAAACGAGTGCCGTGCCTGGCGCATGTGTGTCACTGGTTGCCCCTACAAGAAATCCTATTACAACTGGCACTCCGGGAAATCTGAGAAGTGTATTCTCTGCTATCCGCGTATTGAAGCTGGCCATGCACCTGCCTGCATGCACTCCTGTGTCGGCAGGATTCGCTACCTGGGTGTCATACTCTACGATGCCGATAAAATCGAGGCAGCCGCATTGGCTGATGAAGCTAATTTAATAGATCAACAACTCGATATTCTGCAGGACCCTTTCGATCCCGAAGTAATCGAATCTGCAAAACAAAATGGTGTGGCTGATTCAACTATCAGAGCGGCTCAGTTCTCGCCGGTATACAAATTTGTAAAGAAATGGGGTATGGCTTTACCTCTGCATGCTGAATGGCGCACCCTGCCCATGTTGTTTTATGTGCCACCCCTGTTGCCCGTCATGGCATCACTCAGTGAAGTCGACAATACCGAGCAGGCAGCAAAAATGGGTGATATTGCTAAACACTGGGACGACAACTGGCTCTACGATACCAGTACCGAAGAACTATGGGGTTCCATTGAGCAAGCTCGTTTTCCGCTGCAGTACATGGCCAACTTGTTCAGTGCCGGTGATACAGAGAAGGTCAAAACGGTTATCAAGAAGCTCATGGCAGTTCGCATATATCGACGCTGGAAAACAGTGGGTGATATATCTGAAGAGAAGTCTAACGAAACATTACAGCAAGCTGGTCTGACGGCATCCACGGCGGAAGATATCTACTACTTAACCTCCCTGGCTAAGTTCGACGACAGATTTGTCATTCCTGCAGCCCATAGAGAGCAGGCTATCGAAATGCTGGAAGATACCGGGGACAAAAAAGGCAGCGCAGGATTTGGCTTCAAGGAAGGCACAGCAAGGAGAGGTCCGTAGCATGAGAAAGTTAGCACACTATGCAGTAATTGCGGATCTGTTCACCTACCCAGATGATCTGTATCCACTTAACATTCAGCGCGTACGCAAAACGCTAGCAGCAGATTACGCCAAAGCCGTCAGCGAGTTGGACAGGTTTCTGTCGCTACTGCCTGCAGATGATCTGTTGAAAATGCAAGATCTTTATATTCACACCTTCGACGTTCAAGCCATCACCACGTTAGACATTGGTTATGCACTCTTTGGCGATGACTACAAAAGAGGCGAGCTGCTGGCAAATCTGAATCGTGAACACCGTGAAGCTGAAAACGATTGCGGTGTTGAGCTTGCAGACCACTTGCCCAACGTGGTGCGTCTGATGGCAAAACTTGATGACAAGGAACTGTTACAGGAACTGGTGGAAGAGCTTCTGGTACCGGCATTGAAAACCATGCTCAGAGAGTTTGGTACAGAGCGAATCAAGGAAAAAAACGAGTCCTATAAAAAACACTATAAAACCCTGATAGAAGCACCTTCACCCAGGCCAGAGATCTCGACCCTGTATCAATTTGCTCTCAAGGCATTTTATGAAGTGCTAAAACAAGATTTTACTTTTATTGAAAAAATAACACCGGTTACGACCGTTGATTTTCTAAGTTCGATTCAGCGTGAAATTGAAATCGAACAGAAAGCAGAAAGCACGTCACAGTGAGAGGAAGAATATGAACACACTCAACAATTTCCTGTTTATCGCGCTACCCTACATCGCGATCGTGGTGTTTCTGGTGGGTAACATCTATAGATACGTATCAACTCAATTCACATACTCATCGCTCTCAGCCCAGTTTCTTGAGGATAAACAAGGTTTCTGGGGTACCGTACCATTCCATATTGGCATCCTGATGTTATTCCTCGGGCACCTCGCCATCTTTCTGTTTCCAGAAGCCACCCTGGCATGGAACAGCAATCCTGTACGACTGATCATACATGAAGGCATTGCTTTTACTTTCGGTCTAACAGTTTTAATAGCGTTGATTGGTTTGATGTTAAGACGGCTGTTCAATAAGCGATTACGGGTCGTCACCAGTAAAATGGACATAGTCATTGAGCTGTTATTGTTAACACAGGTAATACTCGGTTGTTGGATTGCGCTAGGGTATCGATGGGGCACTTCCTGGTTTGCTGCAGATTTAACACCCTATCTGTGGTCAATCTTTCAATTTGACCCACAGATTCAAGCTGTTAGCGCATTACCCCTTGTCATTAAGTTACATATCGTAGGCGCCTTTGTCATTGTGCTCATTTTCCCGTTCACTCGCCTGGTACATTTTCTGGTGGCGCCGATTCATTATCTATGGCGACCTTACCAGGTCGTGATCTGGTACTGGGATAAACAGAAGATACGCAAAAGCAGTACCGCCTGGACTAGCCACAGACCTCAGAATAACTGATGCACAATTGAGGCAAACTCAAACCAAACGGGACTAGCGACGTGGAAGAAGTAGTTACAGCCAAAGCACACAAGGCGCTGTTCCTGAATACCATAGCGTTTACGGTATGTTTTGCAGCCTGGATGTTAAACGGCGTGCTGGTTACCTTTTTAGCTTCAAATCAGGTCTTTCCGTGGGGTCCCGTGGAAATAGGTTGGCTGATAGGGATTCCGGTTCTAACGGGTTCGCTTTTAAGATTACCTGCAGGCATGTTAACAGACAAGTATGGCGGCAAACCCATTTATGGTGGGGTACTGCTGCTGTGTGCGGTGCCTATGTATTTACTTTCCTCGGCCGACAGCTTTCTTGCTTTTGCGCTCTGCAGTGCCGGTTTCGGTCTTGCAGGGGCAAGCTTTTCCATCGGCATTGCTTATACATCAGTCTGGTATCCACAATCATGGCAAGGCACTGCTTTGGGTATATTTGGTGCGGGTAACGCCGGTGCGGCACTGACGACTCTGTTTGCACCGACCATACTTAACCACCTAACGGATAATGGCGCAAATATGGAAGGCTGGCGCACTCTACCGGTCTACTATGCAGTGGTACTTGCAACGATGGGTATACTATTTTTTATCTTCGCCGAGAATAAGAAACCAGCCACTCATGCGTTACCGTTTAAGGCAATGCTGAAGCCGTTAAAAGATATTAGAGTCTGGCGATTTGGACTCTACTACTTTTTGGTGTTCGGTTGCTTTGTTGCATTCTCACAATGGTTGGTTCCCTATTTTGTCAATGTGTATTATCTGCCACTGGTGACAGCAGGGATTTTGGCGGCACTGTTCAGTTTCCCGTCGGGAGTTATCCGCGCATTCGGTGGGTGGATATCCGATAGATGGGGTGCCAGACAGGTCATGTATTGGGTACTGGGTCTATCTGCTGCCCTCAGTTTCATGTTGATCGTACCGAAGATGGACGTTTACTCACCTGGAGAGGGCGTGATGGCAGTAAGACCCGGGATGGTTACCGAAGTGTCAACCAGCGTTATTGTTGTTGATGGTCGAAGGTATGAGCTAAAGGAGGATAATGAATCCGCTGCAACTCTGCAGAAGCCGTTTCTTATTTTTCCCGCCAAGTTTACCTGGCAGGAAGCCGTGGTCAAAGAGGGACAGACAGTCCAGCGAAGAGAACTATTAGCCAAAGGTGTCACCAGGATTCATTTCCAGGCCAACGTATGGATTTTTGCAGGCCTGGTAATATTGTTGGGAAGCGTGTGGGGAATCGGCAAGGCCGCAGTCTATAAACACATTTCTACCTATTTCCCGGATGAGGTAGGAGTCGTAGGCGGCATGGTGGGAGTTATTGGCGGTTTGGGCGGATTTTTCTGTCCCATCATCTTCGCCTACCTGCTAGAGGCAACGGGATTGTGGACGAGCTGTTGGATGTTTATGTGGGTGATCTCCGTCATCTGCCTGATTTGGATGCATCAGGTGGTGCAAAACATTATGCAAGAAGAGCATCCCGAAGCGAGTGAAAATATCTGACAAGTTCCGGCTTGCGCAGCAAACCGCGAGAACCAGGTCCCTGTTTCCGATGGGCTGTATCCGGACAGGAACTAACAAATTAACAAGCGTTTGGAACAGGCAATCCTATGAGTAAAAATATCAGTGTTTGGGAAGTTGAAAATGATGATTTCTGGGAAAATACCGGGAAATCTGTCGCCACCAGAAATCTCTGGATTTCCATACCCAGTTTGCTCTGCGGCTTCGCAGTTTGGATCTACTGGGGCATCATCACGGTGCAGATGCTGAATCTCGGGTTTCCATTCACGCGTGTGGAACTGTTTACACTCAGTGCGATCGCCGGTTTCACTGGTGCAACCTTAAGAATTCCAAGCACTTTCTTCATCCGCATTGCAGGCGGTAGAAATACGATCGTCTTTACCACGGCACTTCTAATGATACCAGCGGCGGGTATGGGTTTTGCGTTGCAGGATAAAAACACGCCACTATGGATATTCCAGATATTGGCACTGCTGTCTGGTTTTGGTGGTGGAAACTTTGCCTCATCCATGTCAAATATCAGCTTCTTTTTCCCCAAAAGAGTACAGGGAACATCACTCGGCCTCAACGCCGGGCTGGGTAATTTTGGTGTCACAACCATGCAGATTCTGGTGCCATTGGCAATGACCATGAGCATATTTGGCGGTGACTCCATGACCCTGATCAACAGTAGTGGCACGCTGATCGGTAAAATCCCCGCTGGTACCGAAACCTACATCCACAATGCCGGATTTATCTGGTTGATCTTCCTTGTCCCCCTGGCGTTTTTCGGTTGGTTCGGTATGAACAATATCACCACCGATGCGGTGACTCCCGAGCCAGGCAACCCGGTCCTGGCGATGTCAAAAATCACGCTCTTGCTGTCGATAGCGTTTTTCACAGCAGCCATCGGACTTTATCTGATGCTACCGGAACCCAGCGGGATAGCCCTGCTTAGCAAGTGGATTATCTTACCCCTGGTGATCGTCGCGACCGTATTACTGTTGCGGTTTCTTACCACGGGAGCGCTGCAACAGAATCTTAAAAGACAGTATCGAATATTTGAGAATAAACATACCTGGGCTATGACGGTGATCTACGTCATGACTTTTGGCTCTTTCATCGGCTTTTCGGCGGCTTTTCCGCTGTCAATAAAAGTCATTTTCGGTTTTACTCACGTGATGGGTGCTGACGGCGTCATGATGCACGATAATATCAACCCCAATGGACCAAGCGCCCTGATGTTTGCATGGATGGGTCCCTTTATCGGCGCACTCATCAGACCTGTTGGCGGCTGGATAGCGGATAAGGTGGGCGGTGCTCGCGTGACCCAATACGTCGCCATCGTAATGATTCTATCCGCACTGGGTGTAGCTTATTTCATGGCTGCAGCCTATCGGTCCGCGACTCCAGAAGAATACTTCTGGCCTTTCTTTGCGTTATTCATCATCCTCTTCACGGCCACAGGCGTCGGTAACGGCTCGACTTTTAGAACCATTGCAATAGTATTTGACGAGGAGCAGGCAGGACCCGTATTGGGTTGGACCTCAGCGGTCGCGGCATATGGTGCATTTATCATCCCGCAGGTATTCGGGGAGCAGATTAACGCCACGACGCCAGAGTATGCACTCTATGGTTTTGCGGTATTCTACAGCATCTGCCTGGTACTTAACTGGTGGTTCTATCTGCGACCAGGCGCCTACGTTAAGAATCCATGACAGCTTTTAGCATGATTCTTACAGGTTCTGTTGGCTATCTACGCAAACGCAAATGGAAGGCAATCGCCCTGGGTTTGATAAATGAAACATATCGTTCAATAAGTGTTCGATTTTATTGCGCTCAACACCCGCGGGCGGAGAATGATTGCAGTCGTCCCCGAGGCAGAACCAGGCACTTCTGCGGGATATCAGTCTGCTGATGGTGTTTGCTGTGGTTCAGAGATAACCGGCATTGGGGCTATCCTCTGGCATGATATCTGCATTATCATTGACAGGATCCGGCTAATAGAACTATTCAGAAAAGGAGTGCCTTACAATGCCCATGTCCCCGGAAAATCGTTCGTTGGCAGATGAACAGGGAAAAACGCTGCCCGAACTGCCAGGCTACGAGTCAATTCTTGTCGCTGTCGATGCATCAGATCACTCAAATCGCGCTGTCCAGGATGCTGTTGAACTGGCTCAACTGTGGCAATCGGCTGTCACGGGTGCGCATGTTTATGCGGCTAAAATGCACGACATCCGATTCAGACAGATGGAGGGAGGACTACCCGAAAAGTATAAAGAGGAAGAGGAACTGGGGAAGCAAAGGGACATTCATGATGACCTGATCACCAAGGGATTGTCAGTCATCACGGATTCCTATCTTGACGGGGTAGAATCCAGTTGTGACGCCAAGGGCCTCACTTACATGAGGCGATCTTTGGAAGGTAAGAATTACCGGGAACTGGTAAAGGAAGCAGATAGTGGCCAGTATGACCTCCTTATCATGGGATCATTGGGATTGGGCGCGGTATCATCGAGTAGAATTGGCACCGTATGTGAGCGGGTAGCCAGACGGTCAAATATTGATACCCTGGTGATCAAGGATCCTAATAAGCCAATTTCCAGCGGACCCATAGTCGTCGCAGTTGACGGTTCCGCGCGCGCCTATGGCGGTCTGTTAACGGGACTTTCCATTGCGCATCGATGGCATCTGCCTCTACATGTAATCTCTGCATATGATCCCTATTATCACTATGTTGCTTTTAACCGCATCGCAGGCGTATTGTCTGAGGAAGCTGGAAAAGTATTCCGGTTCAAGGAACAGGAACAACTCCACGAAGATATCATCGATGCAGGTTTGGCAAAAATATATCAGGGACATCTGGATGTCTGCGAATCCCTGGCAGCAGAGATGCACCTTGAAATTGAAACCACGCTCCTTGACGGCAAGCCTTACGAAGTTATCCAGAATTATCTGCAACAGGTAAAACCCAGTCTGCTGATTCTCGGGAAAACGGGCATTCATTCTGATGCTGACCTGGATATCGGTGGGCAGGCCGAAAACCTGTTAAGGAATATCGATTGCGCGGTATTATTGAGTCACCGAACCTATATTCCTCACATCGAGTTGCTGGCTGCTACCACCACCTCCTGGACCCGTCAGGCAGAGGAGCGAATGGAGAATATTCCGGACTTTGCACGGAATCTGGCCAGGATGGGAATCCTCAGATATGCCCAGGAGCAGGGTCATACTGTGATTACCGAGAGTATTGTAGAGCAAGCGACTGTCAATCTTTGTCCCGTAAGTATGGGTACTGACGGCGAACAGGATAGCGGTACCACGGAACCCGATCACCTCCGCATGGAATGGACGGAATCTGCCGAGCGATTACTGAATAGGATTCAGAACACTTCACAACGCTATGCAATTCGGCTAAAAGCTGAGAAGAAGACTCGACAGGATCAGGCTGCCATTGTGGATGTATCGCATCTGCTACATTTCGTGTCTATTGATGATGATGTAATTAATGCTGAATCTGATCAGGCTCCCGGGTGTCCCTTCAACCATGAACAAAGCACGGCTGACAAAGAGGAAACGGCGTTGCAATGGCATGCGGATGCAGAAGCACGGTTGTCCAAGGTGCCGACTGGATTTATGCGGGATCTGACCCGGCAACGAGTAGAGAAATTTGCCAGGGCAAAAGGCAGTCAGGTGGTTACACCTGAGATCATGAGCGAGAAATACGCAGATTGGGGTAAGGGGTCTGAAATGCAGCATCAAACCATGGCATGGGATGCAGCAGCACTACATCGGTTGGAACGAATCCCTGCGTTTGTTCGCGGTATGATCATGAAAGAGATGGAAAATTGTGCACGGGAATCGAACGCCGAGCAGGTCACTACTGAAATTATGGAAAAAGCCGGTTCTTCCTGGGCGCAGAGTAGCCGTTTCCACTCTGAACAGAACCCGGATCAATACCAGGACTAGGAGTCTGTCTGTGGTGAACGATCTGAATCTGTTAGCAATCAATTTGACACAACGCTGTAATCTGGCTTGTGCGCATTGTTATCTGGATGCCAAAACCATGCAAGAGGGATTGCACGGCGAACTCGCCTGTACGGAGGTTTGTGCACTGCTGGACCAGGTCGCTGAGCAGAATCCGGACGCCATGGTAGTCCTGACCGGTGGTGAACCGCTCTTACGCCCCGACCTGGAAAGCATTATCAGCCACGGCGTACAGCGGAAGCTGTTTATGGTTGTCGGCACTAATGGTACCCTGCTAACGGAACGGCGAGTCAAGTCACTGAAAGCGGCAGGTTTAATGGGCGCAGGTATCAGTGTGGATTCCGTGTCGGAAGCCAAACACGACACATTTAGAGGTAAGCCCGGTAGCTGGCAGAAGACCATGCAGGGGTTGAACAACTGTCGAAAGCACAATATCTCCTTTCAGATCCACTTCACAGTGACAACAGATACAGTCCGCGAAGTAGATGACATCATCCGGTTTTCTCAACAGCAGGGCGCTCGAGTCGTCAATATCTTCTTCCTGATATGCACCGGAAGAGGTGAAACTGTAACGGATATAACACCCGACCAGTACGAGCAGGTATTGCGCAATATTCTGTCCAGTCAGAGCAAGTACCCTGATATGATCATCCGGCCTCGATGTGCGCCGCATTTTAAAAGAGTCGCCCTGGAGCTGAATCCTGACTCAATGGTGAATCGTATCAGTGGCAGCGAAGGTGACGGCTGTCTGGCCGGTGCCAGCTATTGTCGTATTACCCCAACTGGTGGTGTAACGGCGTGTCCATATATAGATGAAGAAATTGCCAATATCAGGGAAACATCCTTTGCCGAGATCTGGAACAACACACCACAGTTTCAGCTGCTTCGTGAACCAGAACTTGAAGGTAAATGCGGCTTGTGCGAATACAGAAGCCTGTGTGGTGGTTGTCGTGCCAGGCCCTATGCCATGGGGCTATCTCTGATGGCCAGTGACCCCTGGTGTCAATACGAACCCCGGGGAGGAGCCGAGATAATTCCGGTGAATGATCTGATATTGGAAGAGATTGTCTGGCAAGAGGAGGCCAGAATTCGCATCAGTCGCATACCCGGTTTCATTCGAAAAATGGTTAAGAAGAGGACCGAAACCTATGTGGCCGAAAAGGGCGAGAAAGTGGTGACCTGCCAACACCTGGATCAGTTAATCGCCCGTCGTTTTGGAGATAAATTGCCGTTCAAGAGACTGGTTAACCGACAAGATTAATGCCTGTTAGCCATTGGCTCAGCGAGTAGACTGCAGAGCAGAAAAATACCGCGGTAAGCCCCAGCGAGAATCGCAGCATCTAAATGTGCTCGCTGCTACTGGCTCTCCAGATGATACTTACGCTTGCCGTGGCTATCCTTATGCACCAGTGCCCGAAAAACACGCAAATTATCAACCGGTCCGGCGACCATAAAGTCAATATCATACGTGTTGCCAGCGTCGTCCTTGAAGTCTGCGCAACTGACATAAAAATCGCCTTTAGACACAATACCGGAATGTAATTCTTCCAGTTTCATGCGCAATAGCTGGCCGGTAATCGCGTCATATAGCACGTACTGCCCTTCTATCCGGTTGCTTCCTATATGATGTTTCATCGCCTCCTGAATATTGACTCGCAGATCACCAGTGATACCGGGATCATCAGCCGCACTGACGACCAGACTGAAACAACACAGAAAAACGCTACCGATCTTTTTTAACATGGTAAAACCCTCTACTCGTGAAAATGATTCCGGGGAAAAATCCGACAGTGCCCGCCCCGATAGGGTAACCTTCATGATTTCCTGCCCCTCCAGTCTTTGGAATCTCAGGGATGCGTTGCAGCTGTTATTTACACATCCCGTGTTGTTTAGTCATTGAGCATTAATCAGGCCAAGATTCACTATGCTGAATTTCTTCCTGTTTATCAGTTAGTTAAGAACTCTGTTGTTAAGGTGATTCTGGCCTGGTTGAACAGATTGTGCAAAATAGCAGCCACATTGAATGGATTGTTTAAGGAAATTTCGACGCAACCAGGTTTTTAGTCGGCACGAATTTTCCCACTTCTCCAACCGACAACATCGTCTACCCATTCTACCTGCTGTTCAGTTCCTTCAACTGCGATTAGTAGTTGATGTCAGGACTAACTACCTGGTCGAACTATGCATACATGAATTCTCCCAACAACAAAGTGAGGTTGCGGTCATGTACTGTGCACCTACCGTCACTGAGGGGACGTAACCGCCATTGTCATTATCCACAATAAAGGGTAACGTCCCCTTTAACATCCCCATGATGTTAGTCTATGCACAACAATTGCGAGTTAAAGATTGATCTAACAGTAACCTTTTTAACAAACCGCAGCAGGCCACTATGGGGCTACTTGAAGAACTTGAATGGATTCATCGAGTCGTTGTTCGTGATCTTGCTCATCTCGATCCCGCGGTGCGCCCGCAATTTTGGCGGCTGGTTGGCCAGATCAAACGGCTGCCCTGCCCTGATCCCGCCGTTATCGCGGCAGCTTCAACGATCAGGGATGTGTTCTATGAACAAAGACTTGGCAAGTCAATTTCGTTGCAATGGCTCACCATCTGGTTCATCTGTGGCATCTCATTCATCATGTATTATCTGTGGATGCTGCTAATCGCAGACCGACCCACCGGGGATCTGCTGGATGACCTGGCGCTGGGAGCCGTCGTCGGCGGGGCGATGTTCTTTCTCTACCCCTTTGGTCGAATGATTGCCGGGAAATTGACCGGAATCAGCTTCGATGGCATTTCCCGCGATATCTACTACTTGCCAACACTGAAGATCAACTACCCAACATACCTTGGGGTTTCACCGCGAAACCGACTCTGGTTCTTTTTCATGGCCGGATACTGGACAGCTGCTTGCATGATTCTTATAGGGTTTGTTGGCTATCTACTAAATGGTGAATGGTTGGCAATCGCCTTCGGTTTGATACTCGCCTGTGCTGAAACGTTAGGGGCTATATTTGGCGGTAAGTGGGCAGGTGAGCTTGGACACTTCAATAGAGAATTGACAATCGTTCGGGATTGGAAGAATAATCTCTAAAGGGGACCTGACCCTTTAGAGATTATTCGTAGTCCTGCAGCTTTCCCCGATCGAGAATAGTGACCTGTTTCCCATCCAGGCGAATGATTTCTTCATCATTCAATTTGTGGATAATTCTGGAGAAAGTCTCTGGTTGAATAGAAAGCTGGGCAGCGGCCAGGCGTTTAGTCACCGGAATTTCAAAACAGGGTTGATCCTCATCAGATTCATAAGCCTGAGCCAGAAGATACCGGACCACGCGGTGGGCGGCATTCTTAAGCGATAGTGTTTCAATCTCAACTATCCGCTTATGCAAACGCATACTCATGGTCCCCAAAACAGCGACAGCCAGTTCGCTGTTATTCTTAATCAGATTGAGATAATCCTGGTTGCGAAAACTGAAAAGCTGTGTCGGCTGAATTGCCTGAGCGCTAACTACATATTTTTTTGTATTCATAAACATGATCGCTTCGGCAAAACTCTGGTTGGCAGAAATGACTTCAATTATCTTCTCACTGCCGTCAGGGGTCAGCCGATACAGTTTCACGCTACCGGTGATCACAAAATAAAAATGCCACGCTGGTTCGCCCTGCCAGAACAGTGTTGTGTCTTTTTCCAGATTTTGCAACTGTGCGCGGCGCAGTAAAGACTCCAAATCATCTTGATTTAACGAAGAAAACAGATGATGACTTCTCAACAGTTGCAGATGGATGGGCTTGCTTTCCATTATCACTACTCGGGATTAAGGCATCTCTGATACATCAGGAATTGTCCGCTCGGCACGGCTAATATTGCCATATGTCGGTCCATTGAGCCACTGAATCAATGCCGGAACCTGCCATTATCTCACGCCCAACCCTATTGGCGATCAACACATCAACATCCCCACAAGTGGATAGAACACCATCCACACTCTCTTGATCCAGGAGGCTGTCGACCCTGGTTTGCACCAGGGCAGCCTCGGCTTTAATGAGTTTTTCAATTGCGGGTCCCCTATATTTGTCAGCACAGGTGACAAGTACCCGCTTATTTTCTAATCGTCTGGACATCTGATCATTCTCTGGTCAAAATAAATAGACTAAGCATTCTATCATCCTGCCGTTCAGTGATGGGTTAAAGCGGTATGTATCGCAAATCGATCAAGTGCGACCAAAAGCGGCCAGAGTCTGAGGGACTATTCTATGGGCCATAGACGGATTGACTACGGTGACGAAGCTGAATTGGTAAGCCGGTTCAACGATGATCTTGTATACATAAGAAACATGTA
>JASJXV010000125.1 GCA_030123805.1 Gammaproteobacteria bacterium | reverse complement strand
AACTACCAGGATGTAAACTATTGGTAAAAATTTAATGCCTCCGTCCCCTTTTTTTGTTTCCCCTTTTTTTGTCCCCTTTATTCTTTAATCCTCAGAAATCGTAAAGTGGTACCGCCGATAGGTATTCGTGGAAGTACACCATCGCAACAAACAGTACCAGGGCACCGACAATTTTTAACCACCCCAGTTCATTTGCCTTGAACTGATTCCTACCGGACCATATCGCCGCAAACGGGACATTGGACGTCACTGAAATAAAGTGATTCCATTTTTCCGGGTCCAGTGAGAGCCTTCGCTTGCCATCAATGGAAGATGTTCCCACACCAGAAACCACGGCAAACGAGGTAAGAAAGATGATGGAAGCGACATCACCATTAGCCACCAGATGAGACAAAGCCCACAGTAGTATGCCCCATTGAACCGGGTGACGGGTAATTCGAAGGATACCCACAGGGTCAATATCTACCGCTGATTCCATTTTGATGCTGGTCGGATTCTTGGCACTCATTCCAAGTACGATGAAGATAAGTGCAATGGGCATAACAAGTTTAGGAATCACACTGGTGATCGAAGAGGGTGACCACAAATATTCCTGGTGACTGACTTCACCATACTGATATATCAGCGCGCCCAGGGTGGCAACGGCAACAATTGAGTAGAACGCCAGGTAGCCATTTTCGCTGAGAATGTTGACCAGCAGATTTCGAAAAGAAATACGCGACATGCCTAAATGGGTCAATATGAAAAGTACTGCAGCGATCAGCAGTAGCATAAACTCATCCATTGCGCCCCCTCCTTAATCCAATGTCAGAGCATCAGCTTACTTCAAATGCGTCAGGAGTCCAACAGGGAGGTGTCCGAGAACAGGCTAACATATTGCTGAAACCGCTCAGCATACCAGGCACTCTATTCCAAACTCGGGTCGCTATCCTCGGAGACTCTCCCAGGAGGGGCGTCTGTCATGTTGCATCACTGCTGCCTCGTTTCCAGATCGCACCATAGAGGAATAAAATCCCGATCAGTACGCCAACCCACAGGTCCACATCAGAAAGCATGTCGACAATCTGCAGTGCATCCATATTGGCTGCACTAACGCTCAGCCCGCCATAAGGCTTCATATGGCGTGCCACAAATTCACCGAACCAACCGACGGAAAAGAGTATTTTTTCCGCAATGAATACGGCGATGGGAACGCCGACTACCCACATCAGGGGGATTGCGCGTGAAAATGCCGAGACGAACAGGATCCAACCAAACAACGGCCATGACCAGATAACCTGCATGGCAAAAAACGCGGCCAGAAAACCCCAGTGAGAGAAGAGATTGGCGGGAGACCAAATAACCGCCCAGATTTCCGTGTCAGCCATGGCTGCCAGCACAGACGCCATCAACAGAGCACAGATCTCTGTAAAAGCAATGCAAGCCAGCGCAATCAGAGGTGCAACGACCAGGGCTGATGTCAATTTTGAACAAATCGCAGAGAAGTCCGATACCGGCATGGATTTCCAGAACAGGATACTCCGGTTCTTGCGCTCCTCATAAAGTGATCCAAGCAGATAGAAGAAGATCACAAACATCAACACTATTTTGACTGGCCCGGAGACTGCTATTAAAAACCTGTTTATCTGTGCAACACGATATTCGCGATCAGACGCGGCTATTTCACGGATCTTGGCAATATAGATATCCCGCATGGACCTAATCACTTGAGTGTCGTCTTCTAATTCAACTCTGGTTTCATGACGATCACCGCCGATGGAGATGGTCATATTTGCATCTTCTCGAACCTCCATGTTCACCACAAACAGACTCAATGCCATCATCAGAACCAAAAACACACTGATTGCTACCGGTACGAAGAGGAATATTGATCGATGTTCCCAGAATTCCCGTTTTAACAATGTCGTAAATTGGCTCATTGGGTCCTGTCTCCTTTCATGATAGCTACAAACAGATCCGATATGCTGGGAACATGCAGCTCACCCAGATCTACCAATTTGTCACGCTCAACATCTTTAAAAAGCATACCTTTACGCCCCAGCATCTCTCTTTCATAGATGGGGTTCAATTGCAATGCAGTTTCGACATCATCACCATTTACCAACACCTCAATGTATCTGTCTGCAAGTTCAGCCATCGGACTATCCAGGACAATTTCGCCCTTATCGATAAACAATAGATGGCTGAGCAAAGCTTCAATTTCCTCAACCTGGTGGGTACTGATAATAATGCTCCGTTCACCATCGAAGTAATCGTTCAGCAACCTGTCGTAGAACTCCTTTCGGTACAGTATGTCCAACCCGAGGGTTGGTTCATCCAGTACCAGCAATTCCACATTGATGGACATGACAAGCGCCAGATGCAGTTGGGTAATCATGCCTTTGGAGAGATTCTTTATCTTTTTATTAAATGGGATGGACGTGGTATCCAGCAATTCCCAGGCTCTTTTTTCATTAAACCGGGGATGCACTCCTTTCACGAATTCCACGACCTGATTGACCTTCATCCAACCAGGCAGAATTCCTACATCCGCAATAAAACAAACTCTTTCCATCAGATGATGCCTGCCATGACGCGGATCCCGACCCAACACTTCCAGCTCACCTTCAAAATTGCACAACCCTAGAAGTGACTTCAGTGTGGTCGTTTTGCCCGCACCATTAGGGCCTATCAATCCGACAATGCTGCCTTTCTGTATATCAAAGTTGACATTACGCAGCGCTGCAAAACCGGAGTAGCTCTTGCTGACGTTTCTTGCTCTGACGACACTGCTCATGTTAAGTCTCCGATTGATTTATCAGTTGCAACGGATCAAGTCCCAGGCGCTCAATCCTGGCGATAATCTGCGGCCAGTCCTCGCTGATAAATCGTTCTCGTTCATCCACTATCAATCGCTCTCTTGCCCCTGCAACAACAAACATTCCAACTCCCCGCCGCTTCTCAATCAGATCGTCATCCACCAACATCTGAAACGCTTTGGAGACAGTGATCGGGTTTATTCTGTGTTCACTGGATACCTGCCGTACCGAAGGCAGTGGATCACCGTTCTGGAAAACACCTTCCAGAATCAGTTCTACCAGTTTGTCTCGCAATTGCCGGTAGATGGGTTCTTTGTCATTCCATTTAATCTGCATAGGGCGCTAATTTCAGTTGTCGCTGCATCTCCATTAGGCAAAGATCCGAAGGTATAGCTGATTTACTATCATAGTGTTGTATATAACTATAACACCATAACAGTAGATTTCAAAGTTTTTATTCGTTCCCTTCTCTCGCCACCAAAATTTACCAGACCATCCCCTACTCCCTGCTCAACTCTTCTATCAACCGGTAAATCTTCTCAACCGCATCGGGAATCTCAAATTCCAACAGCTTTTGCGCAATGATCTCCCGCTCTCGCAAGGTCGATAGAATAGTGGTCACCAGGGTTTGACTATTGAGGGAATCCTCATAAATTACCTTGCTGTAACCAAGCTCTGCGAAAATGCGGGCATTGACGATCTGGTCGCCCCTGCTCGCCCTGGCAGAGAGCGGGATCAAGATATGCGGCTTTCTGGCCACCAGAATCTCATAGATTGAATTGGCACCGGCGCGGCAGACAACCAGATCGGCACACGCGAGTACATGTCCAAATTCTTCGTTGAGGTACTCCGCCTGGTGGTAGTAGGTTCGATCCAGCAAATTCCGGTCAATATTGCCCTTGCCACAGATGTGGACAACCTGAAAATCTGCCAATAATTCATCGAGCGAGTCTCGCACGACGGTATTGATTGTCATGGCGCCCAGACTACCTCCAAAAATCAGAATAACAGGCATATACGGATTCAACTTCAACAACCGCCTGCCTTCGTCTGCCTTTCCTTGCAGGATGATCTGTCGCACGGGTGTGCCCGTTACCACCACTTTGCTCGCATCCAGGTATTTTTTGGTTTGCGGAAATGTGACACAGATACGACTGCAGAATGGCACACAGAGCCGATTCGCCAGGCCAGGTGTCATATCGGATTCATGGCATATCACGGGGATTCGATTTAACCAACCCGCAATCACCACGGGTACAGATACAAAGCCACCCTTTGAGAAGATGACCCGGGGTTTGAGTCGCCAACAGATTAGCAGGGACTGGATTACTCCCAACAGTATACGAAAGGGATCAGTGAAATTTTGCCAACTGAAGTAACGGCGCAGCTTTCCCGAAGCAATGCCGTAAAAAGGCACGCCTGATTCCTGAACTATTGTTTTCTCAATACCTTTCTCAGAGCCAACATAGAAAACCTCCCAACCTTCCAGCTCACAGCGTTCGATCAAGCCGATATTCGGCGTCACATGTCCAGCGCTGCCACCGCCGGTAAACAGAATTCGTGTCATCAGTTCACCTGTTATATCCCCAGTACTTCTTTGGCGAAGTTGATTGTGAGTTTTCTTTGCTGGTGTAAACTGGCCTGATCGAGCTTGTCCAAAGCACTAAATAGCTGATCGGTACCCCGGTCCAGGCGAGTCAGAATGAATCTGGCAACTTCTGGTTCCAGTTTCATACCACGATTGTTGGCTCGCAACCTCAATGCGGTCAATTTCTGCTCGTCGCTGAGTTCTTTCAAGTGAAACACCAGCCCGGAAGTCAACCGGGACCTGAGATCTGCCAGTCCAAGCATCAGCTTTCCAGGTGGCCTTGTATTTCCAACTAACAACCTGGCTTTACTTCCGCGCGCTCGATTGAAGAGATGAAATACCGCCTCCTCCCACTGGCTGTTACCCACTATACAACCAAGATCGTCAAGACAGATCAGATCCAGATTCTCCAGGCCATCCAACAGTGCGGCGCTAAAGGAATCTGATTGCGACAGTGAAACATAGACGCAGGCTAGATCCCTGGCGCGTCCCTCATGACATGCCGCCTGCAACAAGTGGCTGCAACCAGACCCGGATTCCCCCCAAAGATAAATGTACCAGAGATTTGGATCCTGCCCTTGCAACTGTTGCCGCAGCACCCCCGGTACCGTCTGATCACCGACAAAGGTATCAAAGGTCGCGTCATCCGGCAGCTTTATGTTCAACAACAATTGTGATGCGGCGATCATAGATCTTCCTCAACGGCATCATAGAGGTCACTGTCTTTATACATCTCATGTATATGTCGCAGAAAAACCATTATTACTGCTGCCATAGGTAATGCCAGCAGCACGCCGACGAATCCGAACAATTGGCCACCGGCTAAAACAGCGAAAATTATCGCTACCGGGTGCAGGCCGATACGATCACCCATTAACCATGGCGTTAATACCATACCTTCCACCATTTGGCCGACCAGAAAAACAATTAACACGTACACCAATGGCATCAGTTCCTGAAACTGAAACAGCGCGGCTAATGTCGCGGCCGCCAGTCCCACGATAAAACCCAGATAGGGGACCAGACTGGCGAATCCGGCAAGCACCCCGATCGTGAGTGCTAACTCGAGCCCCACCAACCAAAGTCCAAGGGCATAGATGGATCCCAGCAAGGCCATAATGATTAGCTGACCCCGCAGGAAAGCGCCCAACACAGCATCACACTCCCTGGCAAGACGATCTGCAGTACCCACCCATAACCTGGGAAGCAGATCCCTTAAATTTGCAATCAGCACGTCCCAGTCTCTGAGCAGATAGAAAGATACTACTGGCACCAATGCCACACCAGCTAACCATGCAGCCAGTGTGACACCGGATTGGGTAATGTCGGCGATAATCACTCCAATTGTGCCTCCGGTGCTCTGCCAATTGGCGAGGAGTGAATCCTTGAGCAGTTCCAGATCAATGTCGAAGGGATCAACCCCCAGCTTATCGAGAAAGAAAGGTCCCGCATGATTCTGCAGCCATTCAATGAAGGTGGGCAATTCCCCGATGATCTCCATCAACTCTCTTATCAGCATGGGTACAAACACCAACACGGCGCCAGTTATTGCCAACATAAATACAAGAATAACCACTCCTACGGCCACAGAGCGGCGCAATCTCATCTCCTCCAGTTTGTCGACCAGAGGATCACCCAGGTAAGCAATCAACAAACCAATTAGAAATGGAGTTAACATCGGTTTGAGTAAATAGACCAGTGTCATGACCAGAATCAATCCGAAAAATAGCAGGTATTTTTGCAGAGCACTCATGTTTACGATCCTATAATCTGTTAACGACTTTATTGAGCCGCGTTAAGAACTCTCTTTAACCCTGTTAAGGACTTTCTTGTTTACTATCGATACGCCACCCGGGATCTTCAACCAGATTTAAAGTCCCATACCAGAGATAGGTAAACCCACTAATCAGACCCGTTACGGCAACTACCCAGAATCCTGTATTAATCAGATAATCAAGCCAGATTCTAAACTCCGGTAAAGAGTATGCAGGGAGAGACAGGTAAATCATTATCAACAACAGCAGGCTTATGTGCAGGAAAGTAGAAAACTTACCCCAACGACTCGGAGCAATCTGAAACGGTCCGGTCAACACGAAAAATATCCCTGCACCACATATAATCATTAGATCACGTACAACAAGTAGCAACAACAGATAGAAGGGGAACTCATCGACCAGCACCAACGCAATAGAACTGGCTCCCAGAAGAAATTTATCCGCGGCAGGATCCATTAATGCACCGAAACGGGAAGTCCACTTGAATTGTCTGGCAAGATAACCATCGACACCATCGGATAGACCGGCCACAGCAAATAGAAACATTGCCATGGGATACTGGTGCTGATAAATACCATACACCACTGGCAATACCAAAAGGATTCTGGTCAATGTGATGAGATTCGGTATATGGTGCAACACTGCTTTTTTTCTGCACTTCTGCTGCGGATGCTACTGCAACCAACGGTACTGTAGTTCCCTGGAATCGCCGTCGGTGGTTCCCAGGTACAAGAGCTTTCGGTCCATGCTGATGAGCTCCATAAGCTGCCTTACCTTACCCTCAGTACTCAAGCGGTATAGAATTTCATCACCATCAACAAGGACAACTGATACTTCCAGCACCGGTGCCAAATTCTCCAGATACTTGCTCACCTGCACGTAATCGGACAACTGCTCGACCGCATCAACCCGCATCCATACATTGCTCCTGGTTGCATCCAGGGCATAACGCTGCGCCAGAGAATCCGCCAAATGATCCATCATGTCACTGATAACGTCACTGACATGAATGGATAAACTGTGGCTGTTTTGCCATTCCCCATCTGTTTTGTAGAACCAATTAGCCGACCATTCGCCGTCTGCTCCCCGATATATCCGACCACTCACTATGGCATCAGGATCATAGCGGCTGGACGCATTGTCCACTTTGTTTTGAAACCCTCCCCATACCGCAGCAGCCGTAATATTCGCTTCATCATCCAAATCAAGGAGTGGCAAAAGGATGGGCAGGCCCCGGCGTCTTGCTTCGATAAAAAGCAAGCTCACCAGTTCATCATCGGTATTATCACCGAGTAGAATTCGGCCGGTTGCATTTTCCACGGCCAGCCAGATTAATGAACTGGGTCGATTACTGCCCCAAACAGGAAGCCCCGCTTGCCTCAATAACCGGGCGATGGCGCTGGGTTCGAAGTGGATTTTCAGTATTTGGCTGGAATCCCGGATCGCAGATGAATCGGGTTTTCTGTGCAGTTTTTCGTAACTGTACTGATAGTAGTAATTTTGCGGTCGGGACAGAGCGTCTTTGACCACCGGATTATTATCCACCCCGGAGTTTCCGGAAACTCTCACCAGTACCTGCTGCAAACCCCGTCTTGCACCCCTGGCCAGATCGCGTGCGGATTGCGAAAGTACGGGTACTTCAGCGACATAGAGATTCTTGACCTCTACTGCGATGCTACTGCACGAAATAGACAGCGCAAGAAAGATCCAACCTATCCTGATTCTCATCATGCCCGTGTTACGAGATCCTTCAAAAACATGCTATGTTACATCAATCCATGGTGGCGAGGTATATGGGGGCAGAGGTCCGTCCCCTGTTCAGATCTTGCTGTTCAGCCAGTGTTAAGAATTATTTTGTAATATTTGAAACAACTCAAAATGAATGATGGTCCAATAGCAGATAGCCGACTCTAGTCTACGATTTTCAACGCTTATTTGAGCCCTGATAGTTTACCAACGTGACGTGAATCATGACAGATTGTGCAGTCAAACCAAAGGCAAGCCTACGATTAGATGGTTTTAATCGATTACACCTGCAGCAGTTCCTGGTCTGCCTGCTGCTGTGGCAATTTGTGCCTCAGATCATACAGGCAGAACCTACCCCATTTCGAGCGGTATACAAGGCTAAATATAAAGGCGTTCCGGTGGTAGCGGAGGGTATACGGGAACTAAAAAAGCTGCATGACAACCACTACCTGCTCACAGCGTCGGTGAAATCATGGCTTGTATCCATTACTGAACAATCAGCCTTCACCTGGGAACCCGGTCATCGACTTCTGCCTGAAGAATATCAATATCATCGACGCGGAATAGGCCGCGATCGGGATGCGGTCCTGAAATTCGACTGGTCGATACACCAGGTTCTGAATGACGTGCAGTCCAAACCGTGGAAGATGACCATTCCTGATGGCACCATGGACAAATTGGGATACCAGATCAAAATGCGTGCCGATCTGCAACGTTACTTTTCCCAGACAACTCAAAAACCAAAACTCAGTTACCTGATTGCAGATGGAGGGCGGGTAAAGACCTACAATTTCAAAATTCTGGGGGATGAGTATATTGATACTCCGGTCGGCAGATTAAACACGGTTAAGCTGGCTCGCTTCCGCAAGAATGACAAACGATCGACTATCTTCTGGCTGGCAAAAGACTGGCAATTTCTACTCGTGCGCCTGGAGCAAGTTGAATCAGGCAAAGCCTCTTTCAACCTGTTTCTGAAGCAGGCAACCGTGAACGGGATTGCTGTCAGGGGGGATTGAATTAGCGTTGAAGGCACCCCTAAGCGTGGGGCAACGTGACGCCTGTCTGCCCCTGATATTTACCGCCCCTGTCTTTATACGACGTTTCGCATTCCTCATCAGATTCAAAGAATAGCATCTGAGCAACACCTTCATTGGCATAAATTTTTGCAGGTAACGTCGTGGTATTCGAAAATTCCAGCGTGACGTGCCCCTCCCACTCAGGTTCCAGGGGTGTCACATTGACTATAATGCCACACCGGGCATAAGTAGATTTACCCAGGCAGATGGACAGCACATTTCTGGGAATTTTAAAGTATTCAATGGTACGCGCCAGCACGAAGGAATTGGGCGGAATGATGCAGACATCACCCTGCACATCCACGAAACTCTTCTCATCGAATGCCTTGGGATCGACAGTTACAGGATGGATGTTGGTGAATACCTTGAATTCATCCGAACAGCGCACATCGTATCCATAGCTCGAAGTGCCATAGGAGATTATTTTTCCATCCGGGCCCTCACGAATCTGACCGGGCTCAAAGGGTGAGATCATATTCTGTTGCTTCACCATACGTCGAATCCACATGTCTGATTTGATACTCATAACGGCTTATCTCCGAACTAATGACAGGTTAAAGGTACCACCTTCAACATATCAGCAGAAGGTGTCGGGTGTCGTGCGCGACCCCGGTCCTTTCCACAGCCTTCAGGCGAGGCGCCGAACGCGTGGAGAGAGGGGTGCCGCCATCGGACCCGTTAGGGGCTCTCGACCAAGTGAGGGTAGCTGGGAGAGCCGCAAGCCGCGGAGGAAAGGAATCCCCGACACCTTCTGCGTAACAGCCTCAGTAGACCTTAAGTAAGTGCCATTCGGGTCGGAGGCAATAAATTTTTGCCAATAGTCAACACACTGGTAGTTGATCATAATTTATTGCCTCCGTCCCCTTTATT
>JASJXV010000124.1 GCA_030123805.1 Gammaproteobacteria bacterium | reverse complement strand
TCCCCGATAGCTCAGTTGGTAGAGCAAATGACTGTTAATCATTGGGTCGCTGGTTCGAGCCCAGCTCGGGGAGCCACCTCCTTTCGATTTTCCGGATTAGTCGCCTAATCCTGTTTACGCCTTGAACTCTGGCTGTAGCAGCAGTTAAAGTCTGACTGACCGATGTGCGTCTTCTACAGGGCCAGGAGGAGTATTCATGAGCACACACCAATTGTCTGCATCTTTTCGTGATCCGAGTGGTTTTCTGTTTAACGATAATGGCAAGATACTCAGGCAAGTGAATCTGTCCTACAGGGAACACTACGACAAACTGATGGCGTCCGGTTTGTACGACTCCCTGACCAACAAAGGCTGGCTGGTCGCGCATGAAGAACTCCCTGCGGATAACTTCCCAGCAGACCAATCATGCTACAAAATTTTACTCCCGGAACAGATTCCTTACATTTCCTACCCCTACGAATGGTGTTTTAGCCAACTGCAGGATGCCGCCATTCTGACGCTTGATATTCAATTGGAGGCTCTCAAGCACGGTATGGTCCTGAAAGACGGGTCCGCCTATAACGTCCAGTTCAGCAAGGGCAAACCCGTCTTTATCGATACGCTTTCATTCGAAACGTATCGAGAGGGTGAGCCCTGGATTGCCTATCGGCAATACTGCCAGCATTTTCTGGCGCCCCTGGCTTTGATCGCACAGTGCGATTACCGCTTGCTGCACCTGCTGCGTGCCAATATTGATGGCATACCACTGGATCTGGCCAGCAAGTTGCTGCCGATTAAAACATGGTTTAGCTATTCCCTGTTAGCCCATATTCATCTTCACGCCAAATCACAAAAACGGTTTGAGGATTCCGCCCGATCCGCAGCTACAGCAAACCGGGTCAAAATCAGCCGCGTGCGTTTAGAAGGTCTGGTCGTGAGTTTGTTATCCAGCGTTAAATCGCTGCAGTGGAAGTATGCAGATACCGAGTGGGGCGGTTATTACGCTGATACCAACTACGTCGATGAGTCGATGCGCCACAAGGAAGAAGTTGTCGCAAATTTTCTGGATAGCTGCAGGTCCAAAGGGAATAACACAGTGGCTGATTTTGGCGCAAACACCGGGAAATTCAGCCGCCTGGCAGCAGACAGAGGATTTTTTGTACTCTCACATGATGTCGATGAAGTGGCAGTGGATAAGAATTACCGTGAGATATCCGCCAGTTCAGAAGAGTTAATTCTTCCGCTGATACTCGACTTGACCAATCCCAGCCCCGCTTTAGGTTGGGCCAATAAAGAACGATCGTCATTTATCGAACGCCAGCGTGTAGATGTTGGCATGGCGCTGGCGATCATCCACCATATCGCCATTTCAAACAACGTGCCGCTGGATTCCATTGCACAACTGTTTGCAACAATCTGTCGATCGCTGATTATTGAATTTGTACCCAAGAGTGATTCGCAGGTTAATCGTCTGCTGGCCACCCGCGCGGATGTGTTTCCAAATTATAACCAGGAAGATTTTGAGACAACTTTTCAGCACTACTTCAGGACTATAGAAGCGGTCCCGGTGAAGAACTCGGAACGGACGCTGTACTTGATGGAGGTAATTTGATGGCAGTGAAAACGGACCAGTTCATTAGGAGGCTGTCCGACGAGGCGGCGAATAGGGGTGACTATTTAACGAAAATAAGCGGAAAAACAGGTCGATTTGCAACCGCCGCAGTCGGTCAATCTGTTCTCGGACAGCCTCCTAATCCTCTAGTTTCTCTTCGGCTGCGCTTGCAGCGTCGAAGTCACTCTGCTTGCGTCCCATAAAGAACACCTTGATTTTATGCCAGTACAACTTCATGGTGACACCAATGGCAGCAATGGCACCAATAACTCCCTGAATGATGAGACTACCCGTGCCGGGATCAATATATCCGTACGCTGGCAGAGAGAATCCGGCAAACAGTATAAACAGTGCCATATACGTCATGATTTTTTTCCTGGAGAACAAAAGTATATCCTTCCCGATAGTAGATAGTATGGTTGAATCTGCAAAGCGCGCAATTATAAGATGAATATCCCAGTGACTCAACCCTGGATCTGCAGTGCCTTTAGACCGGTAACAGAGAAGCTGGCGTGTTGAAATTATCTGCTCAAGCAGTTCTTGAAATTGTCCTGGCCTTCTCTTTATTGGCGGTGTTCAGCATACCGGCATATGCAGATTTCAAACTCAAGCTTAAAAATTTCAGTATCTCAGTAGAGGAATCCGGAAGAATCCTTGCCGCTTCGAATGTCGAGTTCGCAACCGATGCCACTGCCGACAAGATACATCTCGTCGAATTGCGCACATCTGAATCGCGGCCTCTAATACTCGTTGAACAGACACGTTACACAGACGATTCTGACAAACCCACTATCGAATCGACTTTCTTGCGTGCTGACGGATTACAAATACGTCGCCTTATCAGCACCGATCCGGGAGATGAATTTCTGCTCTTGAAGTATGTGTTATCGAATCCATCTTCTGGACCGATTGATTTGACTGGCAAGGCACGCCCCCGACTTTTGGTAGGCGGTGGATTCTCCAGCTTGGAAGATCCAGGGGGTGGTTATGGTGCCTGGCTTTACTCTTTTCGGCATCCATTCTTGGCTAATGCTGATCGAGCCACACGTCTTGATTCAGACATCCTCACTGCAGGTAAACAGCTATTGGCAGATGAATGGTTCGGTTGGACCAACCGCTATTTTGTTGTGGCTATCAGGTCCCTGAACAGCCAATGGCGATTTCAGCAGATACTCTCTGGTACTGACGAGAATGTCCTGACTCCGGATTCCTTGTTACTCGAGCTGATAGCTGAATCACAGACTCTGTTGCCTGGCGATGAAATTCAGTTCCAGTTACATGGTCTGCTGATTCCAAAAAAACGTGAACTTCTGAACCAGGACAAGATTCAGTTAGAGAGATTGCTGTTTATGAATCTTTGGGATTGGTTCCGTTGGCTCTGCTTTGGTATATGGATCATTATTGATTTGCTGTTCCAGCTGTGTGGAAATTGGGGCGTCACCATTATCCTGTTGGCCCTGGTGATCAGGCTGGTCACTATCCCTGTTACCCGACTGTCTCTGCGCTATCAGGAAAAATCCATGCAACAACAGACCCGAATTGCACCACTGATTCGGGAGATAAAAGAAACTTGTAAAGGTCTGGAACAGAGCAAGCGACTGATTAAATTATATGAAGATGAACACTACGATCATCTGGCACCCTTCAAGGGCTTGATGGGGTTATTTATTCAAATTCCCATTTTCATCGCACTATTCAATATTCTGGGTGAAGCCTTTGAGCTTCGAGGTGTGGACTTTTTATGGATAACAGATCTGGCAACATCTGATCGACTCTTCAACTTTGGCCTGGATCTGCCCTATTTCGGTAGTTACTTCAATTTGCTGCCATTTTTGATGGCTGCGATTACGGTACTCTCAACCTGGCTCGCAGCTCGACATTCCGGTTCAACTGGCACTCAAACGGGTACTCTATTCGGCATGGCAGGAATATTCTTTGTACTGTTTTACTCGTTTCCATCAGCCCTGGTCTTGTACTGGATGTTTTCAAATATGTTTCAAATGATCCAACAAATGATCGAAAATCGTGAGGCGCCCTGAGGCGCCCCACTCATGGGTCAGATCGAGTCGAAATCAGTCTACCAGAATACGATCTTCATTCTTCTTGATGGTAGAATCGCCAATTCCCCGAACCGCAGTCAACTCCTCGGCGGAGTAAAACCTGCCATTGGCTTCACGATACGCCACGATCGCTTCCGCTTTGGAGCGCCCAATGCCGGTGAGTACTCGTTGTAGGGTCTCGGCGTCCGCACTATTGACATTTACCTGTTCCACCGTCTGACTGGCCATTTCATCTGTGAGACTATTTGCATGAGCAAGGCTGCCACCCCACAGTAATGCTGTTAATGCCAGTATTCTTACGATCAGATTTCCTTTCATGTTTGTCTCCTGGTTGGATCTCAATGTGTTTCCCACTGTGCTAAAAAGCACGCAAACAGTAACACCCTCACAAGTGAAATCCTGTGCGATATATCTGTAATCGATGTGGGGAATTGTTGTTGGGGAATGAGCGACAAAGTCGCGGTAGAGATGCGGATTTTAGCAGCCGTTATGGTCCTTTATTCGCCCTCAAGACCGTAAATCGGCTCCACAGTGCCCCACTGCTTGCAACCCGGGCACATCCAGTGGAGTTTTTTACCTGAAAAACCGCACTCTTCGCATCGATAGGCTGGCTTGTCCGCCACCAGCGCTTCGGTGAAGCTTCTGAGTATGGCGAGATTTTCTTTGGCCACGCCATGGGCGTTATCGATATGCAGATCGATGAGTTGTGTCAGGCCGCGAATGCGCGGATTCTTTTTCAGGTGCTCTGCAATAAAGCGGGAAACCGCTTCATCTCCCTTCTCGGCCCGAATACTCCCGGCCAGGGCCAATACGATGGAAATGGCCGGTATCTCCTGCAGGCAAAGCGACAGGTAATCTCGATAGCCTTGTTGGTCCTCTCCGCTCTCCGCGTAACAATCCCGCAGTAACTCACAGGAAATTGGCACCAGTGCCGGATCCTGTGATCTGATTTTCTGCAGTGCTGAAATGGCGCCTGCATAATTGCCCGAGTCATATTCCACTGTACCCAGGAGCAGGCTGGCTCTCACACAATTCTCATCTTCAAACAGAGCGCTTCGAACATGCTTTTTTGCGGCTTGCAGATCACCTGTGTGCAAGCATAAATCCGCCAATTCACAATAAAAATGCGCAACATTGGTTTGTTGCGTTACATTTCCAAGCGCCCTGAGTTGAGACACCACTTCGATTGCTTTTTGCCATTCATGTTCCTGCTGATAGATCTCAACCAGCAAAATCAGACTGGTGATTTGAACCTGCCCGCCTTCCGGGATGAGATCCAGTAACAGCTCCTCTGCTCGATCCAGTAATCCCGCCAGCAGATAATCCCGCACCAACTCCACTTGCACATCCTGCCGCACAGCCCGTTCCAATTGCGTTCCTGTGAGCAAATTCTGGTGTACGGTAAGCGCTTTATCCACCTCACCGCGTCGGCGCAACAGGCTGCCCAGGGCGAGATGAGTTTCAATGGTATTGCTATTGACTTCCAGGGAATGGATGAAGGTGGCTATGGCCTGATCGGGCTGCTCATTCAACAGATAGTTGAGGCCCTGATAATAGTCTCTGGATAGTAGCGGTTCTTCCCGGTGCTCGCGACGGCTAAACAGATTGAAGCCGCGCTTCTTGCCCGGATTCCACTCACGACGCCCCAACCACCAGCCAATCACTATGGCCGCCAGAATTATCAAATACATTAACCAGTCTTCCATGCGCAGTTCCTGGGGATTCGGTAGTAATTAGTTCCTGCCGTGAAACTAATTGTTCTGGGTTGTTCGCATAAGAAGCAACAAAATTATGCTTACTGACAAACCACAGCACAAGTATTACTTGCATTGCATTTAAGATCCTGCGTAGGGCATATTCTCTGACGAGAAATCCACCCGGCCGCAAACGCCTCTGAATAAGCTACAAGCTCTTAATCGCTCACAGCGGATGCGTCAGAACTGTCCTGTAATTTCTCCAATTCGGCATTGCTCCGGGAGAGTTCTCGCCTGGTTTTCAGCCCTGCGACTTGCGACCGCACATTGCGACCAAGGCTCATCAGATAACCGAAAATAGTTCCCAATATGAAGGCAATTAACACCCACCAGGCAATCGGCCATTCCGGTGTTGCGTATTCGAGGAATATAAGAGAGACAGTGCTGCTATTATCGAGTGCACCGATCAGGGCAAAGAAGAACACGATGATCAACAACAATCCAAGCAGGCCTTTCTTGATTCTGTTCATCTGTGATCCTTAAAAAAGGGGACAAAAAAAGGGGACGGAGCCATTAGTAAAAAAAGGGGACGGAGCCATTTAATCGATGGATAAGGGGATGGGGCTATAATCGAGGGGATTAAATGGCTCCGTCCCCTTTTTTTACTCCGTCCCCTTTTTTTGTCCCCTTTTTTTATCTGGCCAATTGTATGCCCGTATTCACTCGTTCGCGAAGCTCCTTGCCGGGCTTGAAGTGGGGTACATACTTGCCATCCAGTTGCACCTTCTGGCCGGTCTTGGGATTTCTACCTGACCGGGCAGCCCTGTAGTGAAGCGAGAAACTGCCAAATCCGCGGATCTCAATTCTCTCGCCCTGCGAGAGGGCATCTGCCATGTGATCCATAATCATCTTCACAGCCAATTCAACATCCTTGGCTGATAACTGCGATTGTTCCGCGGAAATCTTTTCGATTAATTCGGATTTGGTCATGTTTCTATTTCTCGGAGCTTTGGTCAATTTGCGCTTTGATCAGGTCACCAATGGTGGTCGGAGTTGCCGCTTCCGCCACCTTCTCGCGATGCTCTTTGACCGCCGTTGCTTCTACCGCCATCTCTTTCGCTTTGATTGACAAACCGATTACCCGGTTCTTGCGATCGATGGAGATGATTTTAACCTCAACCTCACTGCCCTGAGACAGCGCATTGCGTGCATCTTCAACACGATCCATGCTGATCTCAGAGGCTTTCAACACCCCCTCGACCTCATCTGCCAATGTGATGACAGCACTCTTCGCATCCACTTCACTCACGGTTCCGTTGACAATCGCACCACGCTCGTTGACCGCAACATAGTTAGTGAATGGATCATCTTCCAGCTGCTTCAGGCCGAGAGATATCCGCTCTCTTTCTGCATCAATGGACAGGATAACAGTTTCGATCTCATTCCCTTTAGTGAAGCGCCGCACCGCTTGTTCACCGGGTTCATTCCAGGAAATGTCTGACAGATGCACCAGGCCATCAATATTCCCGTCCAGACCTATGAAGATACCAAAATCTGTAATGGATTTAATGTGTCCCTTGATCTTGTCACCCTTGTTATGCAAGACCGCAAAACTTTCCCACGGATTGCCCTGACACTGCTTGATGCCAAGCGAGATACGACGTCTTTCTTCGTCGATATCCAGCACCATGACTTCCACTTCATCACCCACCTGCACTACTTTGCTGGGATGAATGTTGCGATTGGTCCAATCCATCTCGGACACGTGCACCAGGCCCTCCACACCTTCTTCCAACTCGGCAAAACAGCCATAGTCAGTCAGGTTGGTCACCCTGGCATTGACTCGACTACCTTCCGGATAACGCTTGGTGATTGCTATCCAGGGATCTTCACCGAGTTGCTTCAGACCCAGCGAGACGCGATTTCTTTCACGATCGAACTTCAGTACCCTGACATTGATCTCATCCCCCACATTGACAATTTCACTGGGGTGCTTGATGCGTTTCCAGGCCATGTCGGTAATATGCAGCAGGCCATCAATACCACCCAGATCGACGAATGCGCCATAATCGGTGAGGTTCTTGACGATACCTGCAACTTCCTGTCCCTCTTCCAGATTCGCAAGCAATGCTTCTCTTTCCGCACTGTTTTCCTCTTCAAGAACGGCGCGGCGGGAAACCACGACGTTGTTGCGCTTCTGATCCAGCTTGATCACCTTGAATTCAAGCTCTTTTCCTTCCAGATGTTCTGTCTCTCTAAGAGGACGCACATCTACCAGCGATCCGGGCAGAAATGCTCGTACATCGTTGATTTCGACCGTAAAGCCGCCCTTGACGCGGCCACTGATAACACCTTTGATGACTTCCTGATCATTGTAGACCTGTTCAAGCATCAACCAGGATTCAGCGCGCTTGGCTTTCTCTCTGGATAATCGAGTCTCTCCAAATCCATCGTCCACAGCATCCATGGAGACTTTGACCGTATCGCCTATAACGACTTCCAGCTCACCACGATCATTCAGAAATTCAACTCTGGGAATAATGCCTTCAGACTTGAGGCCGGCATGGACAGTGACCCAGTCATCATCCATATCAACTATGACTCCGGTTATGATCGCACCGGGTTTCATATCGATGGTTGCTAAACTCTCTTCAAATAGCTCCGCAAAACTTTCGCTCATTGTTTTTCCTATCAGAACGGATACCCGTTCTGTTTAACCGCATCACCAACTAACGCGGGTCCAGTTAATTTGTATCAACAGGCAGGTTTTTTGCTGGTCCCCTGCTTACTGAAGCATTTGCGCTGTGCGTCTTTTCCGCCTTAGTGCAAACGCCGCTGATTGATATCCCTGATTTCGGCAGTCCTTATTTGTTGCTTTAACCGCCCTTTATCCCTCTCTTTTTGACTTCAGACAGCACCTTATCCAGCACCGCATCGATGCCTATTCCGGTACTATCGACGATGACTGCGTCCGCAGCGGGCTTGAGAGGCGCCACTTCTCGGTTCATATCCCTCTCGTCCCTTTCCCGGATACTGTCGAGAAGGGCGAGCAGACTAACATCAATATCCTTATCTTTCAACTGCTTATAACGCCTTTTCGCTCTTTCCTCCGGACTGGCGGTAAGAAATATTTTTACTCTGGCTGTGGTGAAAACCACCGTACCCATGTCCCGCCCATCGGCCACAAGCCCTGGTGCACGACGGAAACTTCGCTGCAATTGCCGTAATCCCAGTCTCACCAGAGGTAACCGTGCCACCTTGGAGGCATCGACACCGGCGGCGTCGGTTCGAATATCCCGGGTAATATCCTCGCCGGACAACAGCACGGACATGGGTTCTTCAGGGTCCCCCGTCGGAATGAATTCAATATCCAGTCGTTTTGCCAGTTCAGCCAGTGGCTGCTCGGCGTCGAAGGGTATTTTCTGTCTTCGGGCAACCACACCGGTAACCCTGTATAGCGCGCCGCTATCAAGCAGATGAAAACGCAAAATTGATGACAAGCGCTGGGAAATTACCCCTTTCCCCGCGCCACTGGGGCCATCAATGGTGACAACCGGAATATCCGCATTCATTGGGTATTCCCGGCTGCATCGTCATTCTGCAGGGAAGTGAAATAATCTCGGGCAATTTTAGCCCGTTTGAAGGTGTCAATGAGTGTTTCGGTGTCGCCCGCAGCCAAAGCTTCCCGCAGCCTTTCAAGATCGGCCATGTATCTATCCAGAATCTTCAGTACTGCCGGTCCGTTGCTTTTGAATATGTCCCGCCACATGACGGGATCACTCGCCGCTATACGAGTGAAATCACCAAATCCACCTGCCGCATACCTGAAAATCTCCAGACTGTCGCCCTGGGAAGAGAGGGTATCAACCAGCGCATAAGCCAGAAAATGCGGCAGATGACTGGTCCCGGCGAGGACTTCATCGTGGTGTTTTATATCCATGTAGATGACTTCGGCGCCCAGGGCTTGCCAGCAATCGGAAACCAGCTGTACGGCACTATCCAGGGTATTCTCGTGGGGTGTAATAATTAACTTGCGATTGTTGAAAAGATCTGCCGTGGCTGCCGTCACACCATGTTTTTCTGATCCTGCAATGGGATGGGATGGGACCAGACAATCCGGCACAGCACCGAAAACTCGGGTAGCAGCATCGACAACAATACCCTTGACGCTGCCGACATCGGTGATCACGAGATTGTCTCTGATACAGGCGCCTGCTTCCCAGAGGACCCGGTTGATTTCCGCGAAAACGGCTTCGAGACTTAACACGGGAACAGCCAGCACAATCAAATCGGCTTCTGCCACGGCTGCAGCAATTGTTGCCGCAGACGCTGTGATAATGCCCTTTTCCAGCGCAATAGCGCTGCTGCTCGAGGATTGATCATAACCGACGATATCCAGGCAGATTTTGTGCTTCTGTAACGCCAGTGCAAACGAGCCCCCTATCAATCCAAGACCTATCACTGCTGTGCGGTTAATCATTACCTTTGCCTAAAAAAGAGGGACTGAAAAAGGGGACGGAGGCATTTTGTCC
>JASJXV010000230.1 GCA_030123805.1 Gammaproteobacteria bacterium | reverse complement strand
TCTCGACCGGGAAGTCCCGCATATAACCGTAGCCGCCGAATATCTGCTGGGCTTCTGCGATGGATCCTTCATGAGGAAACAGAATAGGGCAGGCGACTGTCACGAGCAAGATCCGTCAAGCACCAGTTTCGATGACCGCAGCTTCGATCATTGTGTCAATCTCCACTTCGCTAAAGCCCATCTGCTGCAGTATCAGTCGGCTGTGAGTACCAGGAACCACAGAGCCATCCGTCAATTGTGCTTTGGTTCTGCTGAACCGGGGACTTGGTGCGGGTTGGAGGAATCCGTCATGCTGCACAAAAGTATGCCTAAACTTGTTATGAGGATGTTCGGGTGCTTCAGCCAGTGTTAACACCGGTGCGAAGCAAACATCACTGCCTTCGAGGGTTTCACACCATTCATGCCGCGTCTTTGTCCTGAAAATTTTCTGCAATTGCAGAGTATACTCGGGCCACTTCTCCGGATTCATTTGCTCACTAAAGTAATCAGCATCCAATTCCAATATTGAGAGTAACTGCTCATAGAACTGCGGCTCCAATGAGCAGATCGAAATATATCCGCCGTCTTTGCATTCATATACCTGGTTGAAATGAGAACCACCATTCAAAGCGTTAGTACCCCTCTCATCGCGATATTGATTCTGACTGTACATTGCATAGACAAGGGTTGCTAAAGTAGCGGCACCGTCTACCATAGCGGCATCGATTACCTGACCTTTACCCGAACGGGTCGACTCAAACAATGCAGCTACCATGCCGAATGCCAGCAACAATCCACCACCGCCAAAATCACCTATCAGATTTAAAGGCAACACCGGCGCCTGATCTTTAGGACCTATCGAGTTCAGTACCCCAGCCAGAGCTATGTAGTTGGGGTCATGTCCGGCCGCATGGGCAAGTGGACCTTCCTGCCCCCAACCTGTCATCCTGCCATAAATGAGTTTTGAATTACGCGCCAAACAGATCTCAGGTGCAAGGCCAAGTCGTTCCATCACACCGGGTCGATATCCTTCTATTAAACCGTCAGCGCCTGCAATCAAGAGTAAGGCAAGGTCGACTCCTTGCCTCGACTTCAAATCTATAACAATCGACCGGCGTCCTCTGGACAAACCATCTTTTGTGGCTATTTTTTCTCTGCCCGGACGATCTACCCGAATCACCTCGGCACCCATGTCAGATAGCATCATGCCGCAGAAAGGCCCAGGTCCTATGCCAGCAAACTCAATAATTTTGACACCTTTTAATGGACCCATCTTTTAACCCCGCGTAGTAGAGAATCCAGTCAATTCTCACCCGATAATCAGCCTTTGAATCTATGCAGTCCCATCTGGAACGATCCAGACAGTATAGTCAAATTACTGTAAATCTTGTTCTTTTGGAGGCGAATCATGCCTGATCCACAACGAACAATTAATGACTTAGAGGTACCTTTCTGCTCCAATTACGTTCTTAAATCAGTCAACTTGACAGTACCATGCTACGCACTCGGATCGAAAGCAATCGACGGCAGAATGTGGTTCACTCTCAGCATCTCGTTGGTAAAGTCGTAAATCGGGCAGACTCGAGCATCGCGCACCCACTTCTCGACCGGGAAGTCCCGCATATAACCGTAGCCGCCGAATATCTGCTGGGCTTCCAGAGTGACCTTGAGGGCCATATCCGAACAGTAGACCTTGGCCATGTACTGGGATGCGCCAAGGGGTTTCCCCTGATCGTTCTCCCAGGCTGCCAGGTGGGTGAGTAGCCGGCCCGTCTTAATGCCGATCGCCATATCGGCCAGCTTCATGCTGATCGCCTGGTGGAAGATAATGCGATTTCCTCCCTTGTAGCGCGCCTTCGCATACGAAAGGGCTTCCTCATAGGCGGCCCGGGCGAGCCCGACACAGAGCGCCCCCACGTTTGTGGTTGAGCTTGCGAGCCCGTGGATCGTCGCTTCCGTGGGGATACGGTCCGAGCTGGGAATACAAACATCCTCGAAAAGGACCTCTGACATCTTGCTGAGACGGTGCCCCATCTTGTTCTCAATCTTGCCGATCGAAATACCTGGCGTGTTCGCTGCGACCATGAAGCAACCAGTGGCTTCGGCATCTGGCTTGGAAGGGTCCATGGTAGCTGTGACGAGGTAGACACTCGCTACTGGCCCGTTCGTGATGAAACGCTTGGTGCCATTGATGACATAATGGTCGCCGTCGAGTCTGGCGGTCGTTGTCGACTCACGCCGTTCGGCCGCAGGGATCGTGTAGTTGGTGGCGAAGTCTTCCGGGGTTACGCCGACTCGCTGGTCTGTCCTCTGCCGCAGGTGATCGCGGGGCGAGAGGTCACCTGCCGTACCATGCTCTGTCGCAGCAATGGCGGCCAGGTAGTGCCCGTCGGTGTCCGCGATGACAGGTGCGAGAAACCGGCTTCGCTGCTCGTCTGTGCCGCCGTTGATCAGGGGTCGCAGAGCCAGCCAGTGGGCGAGATAGGTAAGTGCTACACCCGCATCCCCCCAGGCCAGCTCTTCTATGATGATTGCAAGGTCGAGGTTTCCGAGGCCGGGTCCTCCGAACGCTTCTGGAATGAGTGCCTTGTTGAAGCCTATTTCGTTCCCCTTTTCGTAGATCTCCCAGGGAAAGGCCTCTTTGGGATCGGATCGCCCGTCGTATTCCGCCGCCATGGGACGGATTTGCTTCCTGGCAAATTCGTGGGCAACCTGTTGAAGTTGGAGTTGATCGGTACTAAGGCTAAAATCCATTAAAATACACCTCCTGGGATCTCTTGTTACCGGGTGTCTTCGTCGTGAATGCTGGCAGGATCTCTCGATTCTATCGACTCAATAAGGCGCATGACCACCATCAACAGACGGCGTCGTACTGACAAATTAACTCTTCAACCAGTATTGATAACTCAAGTGATAGTAAGAGGTAATCAATTGACGAGCAAATCAA
>JASJXV010000229.1 GCA_030123805.1 Gammaproteobacteria bacterium | reverse complement strand
ATAGCATCGCACCGATGAAATCTTCTTGTCCCATGTGGGCGAAACATCAGTAATGTAGTTAGGTTCCCGGGTAAAGTAAAAAGCAATGCCACTGATCTTATGTTTTCTATAGGCAGAATCCACCTCTGGGTCGGACGAGGCGATCTTTGTCAAACCAGCGAACATAACCGCTTCCGACGCTGCAAGACCGGTCTGGATGTGGTCGCGATGCGCCTCGTATGTCAGCCAGGGATCAGCGGTGAACACAAAATCGGGTTGGATCATGCGGATGTATTTAAGGAAATCACGGCGCAGGGCGAAGTAATCGTAATCACCGGCGTCGGGATAACCGCACCAATTTTGCTGCTTCACCCCGATAATCTTTCCCGCTGCAAGCTGGTCGCGTTGCAATGCCTGTGCGGCATCTTCGTTAGACAGGGTGGTGTCTACAACACCCATGAGGTCATCTGTCACCGTGAGATAAAACAGTTCTGCACCATTTTGCTGCAATAATGCCAGAGTGCCTGCGGCGGCGATATCGTTGTCATCATAATGTGGCTGAATGCAAAGAATACGTTTTGCAGAAAAAATATCCGGTGTTGGAAGTATGGTTTCGGTGGTCATTTGATCTTCACAACCTTTCCTGTTGCTGAACTTCTATACGCAGCATCTACTATTTTCATATTTATCAATCCTTCCAATCCGCCAGGGATAGGCGTTTGCTTCTTTTCGATGCACTCTACAAAATATTTCAATTGTTTATCATACAGGCTTTGCGGGCAGTGTTCCTTGCGCGGAAACTCGAAGCCTGATTCGAGGGCATCAATTCCTTTCTCTTTGTTGTTCGGTAATTCCAGGCGGGTAGGGAAGAGTTCGCCAAATCCTTCCGATCCATATAACTGTGTGGCTGCTTCAGGACCATCAGCGTGCGGCTGCCACCAGCCTGATTCAATGTATGAAGTGGCACCGCTGTCCCACTCAACGATCATCACACCTGTGTCATCCACATCGAAATCTTTATAGTAGGTTCCGATCTTTGCATAGACCGAAACGGGCTTTGGGTCACCAAGCAAGAAGCGAGCTGTATCCAGTGCATGTATGCCCATATCTGCCATGGCTCCACCGCCAGCAAATTCCTTTTGCGTGAACCAGCCAGTTGGACCCCAGTGTGTATGCACGCCAATCCCTTTGGTGCGAATAATCTTTCCCAATTTTTTTGATTGCTCTTTCAGCCACAATACGTCGGGGTCAAAGCGCCAGCAATGCGCCACCATTAAAGTCGCACCAGATTTCTCTGCTGCCGCGCACATCTGAACCGCCTCGTTTGCATTTATCGCCATTGGTTTTTCGACCATCACATGCACACCCGCATGGAGCGCAACAATTGTTTGCGCTGCATGCAAATAATTTGGTGTACTCACGACCAATGCGTCCACGCCGCCATCCTTCAACATGGCTTCCACGGTTTCATATTGACGTGTAATTCCAAATTGATTTCCGAACTCAAGCATCGAATCTGCCTTGTGATTGACAATCGCTGCCAACTCAACCCCTGCAGATTGCGCAGCTTTTGCGTGGATCTTGTTGATATAGCCAGTACCGGTGAATGCAATTTTCATAAGTGATTTCCTTCTTCATCAAATAGATAGAAGAGCAGGATAAGGCCAAGCCTTTTCAATCATCGATAAAATATATAGAAGAGGAGAGGGGATTGAAGAGCTGGTGGTTAGTTATGGTTGCGTTTTTTGATGCGTGTCCTCGTTTTTAACCTTACGAAAACTACTGTTGTGCCAGCACTTTCTGGATCGCTGGTACTTCTCTCATTTTTAGCCTGTGTTCCTCTACTTTCGGGAATCTGCTGATGTCTACCTCATCTGCCTCTAACCACTGAGCAATGGTGAATAGATAAATATCCGCGCAGGAGTATTTTTCACCCATGACCCAGGGACCATTGAACATCTCTGTTTCGATTAATTCAAAGCAATCGCCCACGGTTTCATAGTCTGCACCGGATTGTTCCAATGCGATATGAGAGGCCAAAGAGCAGGAATGCGGTGAGTAAAATAGTTTCAGCATCGAGATGCTCACTTTTCTAATCATCCACTACAGCTACGGCTTTCACCTCGACAACATCGGTGTTTAATCTCACGACATCGTTAACATTAGCACTAGCGGGCGCTAACTCCTTTTTTAGCATGACCCCGATCATCGAATGGTCTCGCTATTCAGGATTTGCGGCAAGTCGGCACTATACGTGGTCTCGATGTTGAGTTGACCCTCCAGCCCCGCGACGCGATGCACGCCTGCAGCAGCAAACGCGGGAGACTGCGACATGGCGACCATCGCGCCACGATTCGGATACTCGGCGAGTGCTACTTCATCCCACAGATCGTCCACTATGCCCAATGACAGATGGGTCACGTCGCCGCCAAACAAGACACGTCCGCCGCATTCCTGAATGATGTCGGTGACCGCGTTAGCATAGAGCATGTAGGCTTCGCGCCCCGTCAGCGAGGTATCGTGACCATCTTTATATTCCGCCCGGTCCTTGAATTTCAGCGGGTTGGCCATCACGATGGGACCTTGGGGACCTGACTCCATCACTTTTTCAATTTGACCAGGTTCGGTTGGATGCACTTGATTGGTGACTTGCATGGTTGGACTCCTATAAAAACCGGTAACTGCCTGTGATCTTTCCCTTTCCCGCCATTATAGTGCCTGCCAGTCTCGTTTGTTAATTGGCATGGCATATGTCATTATTTTTGTAACACCAACAATCTTAGGGAGTCGGAATGACAATCGAGCGCGACGAACTTGGCTTTGATGCCCCGGGGCCTCTGGGCCATCCGGGACGCGCCGGCTTACCTGCCGGGCATCCGACCGGTCCCGAAATCGGTGAGCTACTGCCTGATTTTGAGTTACCTGATGCAATCGGACGCCGCGTTCGCTTCCACGAAGAT
>JASJXV010000228.1 GCA_030123805.1 Gammaproteobacteria bacterium | reverse complement strand
CATTGGTGTATCAGTTAAAACGCTTGCCATGTGGCGATTAAATAAATGTGGACCAAGATATGTAAAACTAGGAAGAATTTGGTACTTCAAGAAAGACATTGATGATTGGATTAATGATGCGTATTCCGGCGAACGTGATCACTGATTCTGGTTTTAATTGATCGCCCAGACTCCGTAACGCACGATGCAGATAATACCACCAGGAGTGATCACCTTCCTACTCCTAAACGCGGTAGAACAGTTTGCACTGGCTCGGAGGGTTATCCACGGTCACGCTCATGTCCCGATGAGCTTGAGCGTGGCGGTGGATAACCCGGACCGGTCTAATGACACGAATTTCCTGGTCATGAAGAACCTTCTTCCATCATTTTCATGGCTTTGCGCATAGAGTCACCGTCTAGTTTGATTTTATGGGCGTTGTGCACCAAACGATCCAGTATTGCATCCGCCAGGGTCACATCACCGATTGCTTTGTGCCATTGATCGATGGGTAACTGCCCGGTAATCAGAGTCGATTTCAATCCGTGCCGATCTTCCATGATCTCCAGAAGATCATTGCGCTGGCCCAGATTGAGTTTTTCCAGTCCCCAGTCATCAAGGATTAATAGATCAACTTTTGCAAGTTGCTTAATCAGAAGCGCATAGCGACCGTCTGCATGGGCAATCGTGAGATCTGCCATTAGCCGTGAACTACGAAAATATCGAACTGATAAACCCTGGCGACATGCCTGCATCCCTAATGCACAAGCTAGCCAGGTCTTGCCACATCCTGTCGGTCCTGTCATCAAAACATTGTGATGTTGTTGTATCCACTGACAGCTCAGGAGGTCCGCGATCTGCTGCTTCTTCAATCCGCGCGGGTGTGCGTAATCGATATCCTCCGGTAGCGCTCTCTGTTTCAGTTTCGCAGCTCTAATCAATCGCGTGGTTTTGCTGTTCTTTCTGTGCGTTTCCTCCCTGTCCACAAGCATTGCCAGTCGCTCCTCGAAACTCAAATCATCATGTGTAGCCGGTTGCGTCAATTGTTGTTCCAGGGCATCGGCCATACCAGTTAGCTTCATGGCCCTGAGTTTTTGTAGTGTTTGATTGTTTAGCATGTTGTTGTCTCCAAGTTCAGTGATAGTAGGTGGCGCCGCGGATGTTTTCGTGCGTATCCAGGTTCAGTTCGCCCTGTGAGGACTGCTCGATTGAGCCGCTTTGATCCAAACCTTGTTTCAGAATCGACTCCACACTGGTCCGGGTCGGTGAGTTGATCAAAAGAGCCCGACCACAGGCTTGATTCAAACGTTCTGGGGAATATCTCTTGGCATTCGATAGGAGGGCTAAAATGCGACGATAACTCTGCACCGGATAACGTTTCTCCTGCAGAATGTGCTCAACCACTGTTCTCGTTGCTGGACCGATACTGGCGGCCCAGTTGAGGAACCGCTCAGGTGTCCATTCCTCCATAGCCTGATGGGCCTTGGGTTGGTGCTCAGGGAGCGTTGAGTGCTGACCCTTACGGTAGCTTCGAACGTGTGTTGCGACCCGTATCCCGGCATGGTAAATCACTACAGAGTTCGAGTTGGCATGCACCTCGACCTCTTTTCTAATCAGCGTAAAAGGCACCGAGTAGTAATGTCTTTCATAATCGATGTGGTAATCAATATGGACCCGGGCAGTCTTGATGTGACGATACTCGTAACGATGAGCAGGCAAGCCTTGCAGTAGCGGCTGATCCAGTTGCTCAAACTGGCTGCGGCGCGATCCTGGCAGCTTTTTGAAGGGGCGATTGTTGAGATCTTCCAGCAGACGTTGAATGGCCTGATTGAGCGATGTCAGAGAGAAAAACGTCTGGTGACGCAGACGCGCCATAATCCAGCGTTCTGCGATTTGAACTGCAACTTCTACTTTTGCTTTATCCTTGGGTTTATAGGGACGCGCCGGTATCACGGCAACACCATAGTGAGCAGCCATCATTTGATAGGCCGGATTAATATCCGGTTCATAGCGATGCGTTTTAATCACTGCAGCTTTCAAGTTATCCGGGACCACGATCTTTGGCGTACCGCCAAAAAATTCAAAGGCATTCACATGGGCGTTGATGAAGTCCGCTTGATTCTGGCTCCTTGTGGCTTCGGCATAGGTAAAATTGGATGCTCCGAATGCTGCGACAAAAAGCTGCGCGTCAAGTATTTCACCCGTGTCCGGATTTACCACCGGAATGGTGGGGCCGCAATAATCAATGAACAGCTTCTCCCCTGCCTTGTGTTGTTGGCGCATGGAGAGTTTCTGCGTACCTAACCATGTTTTGTATCGATGACAGAACTGGGCGTAGCTGTAACCAACATCCGGGTTGCGCTCACGGTATTCCTGCCAGAGCAGTTGCTTGGTCACGATGGGTGATTTCAGCTCCTGGTAGATCGACAGATAGTCGAGATCAACGAATCCCGAGTGCGCTTTGGCTCCAGCACTTGGAAAGAGCAATCGACCGAGGGTCCTTTCATCGATATCTGGGGGGAGCGGCCAATCGAGACCGGCCTCCTCTGCACGCTTGATGTAATTAGCCACGGTGCCGTAGCCGATATTGAGAGATAGAGCAACTGCCCTCAGACTGAGACCGACCCCAAACTTGAGCCGAATAATTTCTTTGATTTTACGCATTGTTAACCTCACATAAGCCATTGGCAGATCCCTACTCCTGAAAAAAGTAGCGATCTTACCAAATAATTAATATTTTCAATGCGTTAGAAGGGATTCTGGAAAACAGTGATCATCGATTCTGGTAAGTGATCATAGATTCTGACCAGGCAGTCAGAAATGATCACTTTTTTCCAGAATGGGTGATCACCTTAATCCAGAATGGGTGATCGAGTGTTTCCGGAATCAGTGATCAGGTTGGGCCAGAATACGCACCGCCCACCGATCCATCTAAAATGGAACCTCACCCCCTCACACAGAGGGAATATT
>JASJXV010000227.1 GCA_030123805.1 Gammaproteobacteria bacterium | reverse complement strand
TTGAGGCACTATATTTGTCAAGCGTTTATATTCCAGAGGCATTTGTGCTGCGCGTCTTTTCCGCCATAGCTAAAACGCCTCTTCTAACTAACGATATTTTTGGAGTGATACATACCACCATCAAACGCATCAAAAAATTCTGCCAGCAATGGATGATCTATACATTCACTGCCCTGGTATGCTTCCAGATGGCGTTCTGCAACATAAGTAGTATGATCCGCACCATGCACCAACACGTGATACCATGGTTTATCTTTTGGAGGTCCGGATTTTGCCATTTGCTCATACCAGGCTTCACTGCCCATAAATATGGGATCTACATCGTAAATTAGACCTCTATAGTTAAACAGAAGATGTTCAACCTGCTGCCCTGGTGCGAATTTCGCTTTTGTATTCGTCATGTGGATCTGCTCCTGTGACTCGCCTGGTCAGGGATGATGTGGCTTATTCCTGGTCAGAAATTCAAACACTTCGAAAGCACCTCTCATATTGCAGCGAATTGATGGAATAAACAATCGCTGATCAATCTTCCATTTGACATAAGCTCAATCCGTCATTACGTTATACACCAAAGCCTAAAATAACCAGGATGAGAAAGATGACCAGGAAAAAAGACGGTGATTGGAAACCCACAGCATGTTGTTTGTGTCTGGCGAACTGCGGAATTCTGGTTCAGTTAGGCGGTGATGATGGCCGCAGTATAGTCCGCATCCGGGGAGACAAAAAGCATCCTGTTTCCAGAGGATATACCTGCAACAAGGTGTTGCAGTTAGATTACTACCAGAATAATAAACAGCGACTCAATTCACCGCTTCGACGCAACGCTGACGGCTTATTTGAGAAAGTAGACTGGGATACCGCCATTCGCGAGATTGCAGAAAAATATATGTCTATACGCGATACTCACGGTGGTGACAAGATCATGTATTACGGTGGCGGTGGCCAGGGCAATCATCTTGGCGGAGCCTATTCCGGTTCAGTGCAAAAAGCACTCGGCATAAGATACAGATCCAATGCCCTGGCGCAGGAAAAAACTGGTCTTGCCTGGGTGAGCAACCGGGTCCTCGGTGGATTTTGGCATGCTGATCTGGAACATTGTGACGTGGCGGTGATTATCGGCAAGAATCCCTGGCAATCCAATGGTATTCAAAGAGCCCGTATCGTGATGCGGGATATTTCGAAAAATCCGGATCGCACATTAATCGTACTGGATCCCCAACGAACAGAGACTGCAGAACTGGCTGATATACACCTGGCAGTACGCCCTGGCAGAGATGTCTGGTGTATCTCGGCAATTCTTGGGCATATGGTACAAAATAATTTGGTGAATATTGACTGGCTTGAGGCAAATACGTCCGGGCATGAAGCTGTACTAAAACAGTTAGCACAAGTTCCGGTTGAACAATACGCAGAATTCTCAGGTGTTCCTTTTGAGAAGATAGTACAGACAGCCGAAGCAATTGGTAACGCTCAAGGTGTCGGCGTGTATGAAGATCTAGGTACCGAGATGGCGCCCCACTCCACCTTGTGCAGCTATCTGAACATGTTGATCTTTCTGCTGCCGGGTAGCCTGGGCAAAAAAGGTGGTACCAACATGATCACCGGTCTGAATTCCCTATTCAGTTCCGTTCTTGGCCACATAGGCGGTGATGGTTATGAAGTGAACTACCCGACCAGTCCCGTTACCGGTTCACGAATTGTGAGCAACCTTGTTCCCTGCAACATGATTCCGGAAGAGATTCTAACGGATCACCCGGACCGATTTCGTGCAATGCTCGTGGAGAGTGCTAATCCCGCACATTCACTGGCAGACTCCAGTCGTTTCAGAGATGCCTTTGAAGCATTGGAGTTCCTGGTGGTGATTGATGTGGTTATGACTGAAACTGCTGAACTTGCCGATTATGTACTGCCCGCACCTTCTCAGTATGAAAAATACGAAGCGACATTTTTTAATTTTGAGTATCCTGTTAACACCTATCATCTGCGACATCCACTGATGGAACCCATGCCGGGTACACTGCCTGAACCGGAGATACATGCTCGATTGGTTGAAGCCATGGGAATCTTTGAAGAGGGAGAACTAGCTGAACTGCAACGTGTGGCGCAAGACAGCCGCGATCAGTTTGCGGAAAGATTCTTTGCTGAAAGTAGCTCGAATCCTAAACTCCTGGCCTACATTCCTTATGTGTTATATCGCACTCTCGGTCCGGCTCTGCCAAAGGGTGCAGACTCGGCAGCTGCATTATGGGGTCTATGCCAGATGTTCGCACAGACACATCCAGCCCATGTCAGGAATGCCGGTTACGGCGGACAGGGATTTGCAGCCGGTGAACAGTTGTTTACGGCAATCCTGGAAGGAAAGTCCGGTACCATTATCTCCAGAGAGGAATTCGGCGACCCCGCCTACCAGTTCCCGAAGGAAGATGGCAAAGTGGCGTTGCAAATGAAGGAGATGAACGATGAACTGGCAACCCTTGCTGACTATGAGATGCCGCCGTTGCCTGATGATTTCCCCCTGATTCTGGCTGCAGGAGAACGCCGGTCATACACAGCGAACACTATCATCCGCAATCCCGACTGGCTGAAGAGCAATAATCCCACGGCTCTGTGTATCAATCCAGTTGATGCCGGGCGGATTGGTTTAACTGACAATGCTACTGCCCTGTTAACTACTAAACGCGGCAGTGTTGAAGTGATTGTGGAAGTCAGTGATCGAATGCAAGCAGGGACTATCGCCCTTCCCAATGGATTGGGGCTTTCCTACCCGGATGCCGATGGTAATCGCACAGTCACGGGGGCATCACCCAATGAACTCACGGCTCTGGAAGATCGTGATCCCTGGGTAGGTACTCCCTGGCATAAGTATGTACCTGCACGACTTGAGGCACTGTAATTAAGGGAATTAAGGGGACAGTTTACTTAATTGAATTAAGGGGACAGTTTCGAGTCCCTGC
>JASJXV010000226.1 GCA_030123805.1 Gammaproteobacteria bacterium | reverse complement strand
CCATTTGTTAGTACACACTATACCTAGAGGTTAGCCAGATATGTCAAATTCGATGAAATTGTTTCAGCCCATCAAAATTAATCAAATGGAAGTAAAAAACCGGATTTGCCAGGCGGCGATTCTGGGCACTCCCGGCATCTCCGATCAGCAGGCGATAACCGCCGATACCATCGAGTGGTTCGAGTGCCGGGCCAGGGGTGGCGCGGGACTGGTGATAACCGGTGGCTGGTTGCCCGGTATGTTGCAGCTCCCGGCGATCGTGGACCAATTGCCCAAACTGGCTGAAGCAATCCACAGGTATGACGCCAAGATCGTGGTACAGATCGTCATGGCCGGATCCATGTGGAATATGGGACCCTCGGCACCTCCGTACCCCAATGAACTCGATGAGAAGCAGACTCCGGGTCAGATCATGACCCCTCCCAACACGCCGTCCATGATCCCGGTCCCACCCGGAGGATTCCATGAATTCTCCACCGAGGATATCCTGGCCGCCCAGGAGCAGTTTGCGACGGCAACCAGGATTCTCAAAGAAGGGGGCATCGATGCGGTTGAACTGCACTGCACCCATGGGGCTGCCAGCCTGCTTTGCGCCTTCATCTCACCTTACTACAACAAGCGGGAGGATGCGTATGGTGGCAGCTGGGAGAATCGATTGCGATTCCCGGTGGAAACAGTGCAAAAGATGCGCGCTGCAGTCGGCCCTGATTACCCGCTAATTGCCCGGATTAACGGCAATGAGTTACTCGGCGAACAGGGTATTACACCTGAGACCGCCAGGGACTACATTGCGCCCATGATGGAACAGGCGGGCCTGGATGCACTGGATGTCTCCCAGGGATCCATCATGCATTCACCCCAGGGTATCCTGGTGCCCATGTACTACGATCAGGGTTGTTTTCTCGATACCGTGGCCACGGTCAAGCAGGGCACCAGCCTGCCGGTGTTTGGTGCGGGTCGTTTCACCGACCTTGATTTTTGCGAGGAAGCACTCCAGGAGGGACAACTGGACATCATCAACTTTGGCCGGCAACTCATCGCCGATCCAGACACGCCGAACAAGTATCTGGCAGGCAAAAAGGACGAGATTCGCCCCTGTATCGCCTGCACCGAGGGTTGCGGTTTACCTTGCTCGGTCAACTATGATATTGGCCCCGACAGAATGCCGCTGTTGCCTGGTGAACCCGACAAGAAAGTGGTGATTATCGGGTCCGGGGTAGCGGGTCTTGAGGCTGCGCGGGTGGCTTCGCTCAGGGGTTATGCTGTCACTCTGCTTGAAAAGCGTGAACGTCTGGGCGGTCTGGTCGGCACTTTCAAGAATGAGCCAGTCTGCCAGGAATTGTCCCTGTTCTCTGATTACTTGATCAAGCAGATAGAGAAGCAGCAGGTGGACGTCAGGCTTGGATTTGATGCCACGCTGGAAAAAATCCTGGAACTCAACCCGGATGTGGTCATAGTCGCGGCGGGCGCGGTGCAGGATATCCCCAGGAAACTGCACAACAACCCCAGGGTGGTGGATATTCTGGATGCCATTGAGCGTCGCGATGAACTGGGAGAGAAAATAGTCGTCTGGGGGATGAGCTACGGGGCGGAAACTGCCATCTCGCTTGCGCAACAGGGTAAACAGGTCACACTGATCGGTAATGGCACGCATCGGTCATTGCTGGGATTTGCCTCCAGTGCCCGACGCTGGTGGCTGACGAAGAAACTCGCCTCTGACATAGACCCGGTTCGTGCCGGTGAGGATAGCCAGGTCATGGAAGGAGTAGACGTCATGTATCAGACCAGACTCGGTGAAGTCGGCGAGCATACACTTGAAGTGCTGCCCAAGGGCGGGGAGCCAAAAACCATTGAGTACGATACGCTGGTCGTGGCCCGTGCCCGAAAGCGCAATATGACCTTGATGGAACAACTCGAGGGTAAGGTACCTGAGTTGTATGCTATTGGCGACTATGCTCAGGTGAACGTGATCGAAAAGGCGGTGATGCGAGCCAATGAAGTGATTAGATCGCTGGACAGCGATCAGGAGGTCAGTGAACGCATGACCACCGAACCGGATGGATTGATCTAGGAGAATCCTGATCAGATTCTTGATGATTACTCACAGGTCGGATTAGCCTGTCCCTTAAGTCGCGAAGTGACTTATGGACCGTGGCAGCAAATTGCGTAAGCAAGTTGTGAGAGCGTGGCCTAATCCGACGTGTGCGACACTCCCTCTGTTAGACACTGCCTCTAAGCGATAGCCATGTGGCAATCAACCTTTGTTACCGCGTCGCACGCGATACAGGCAAGGTGACCGCCCCCTACGTCTTGTCCTGATCTTTCGGCTGATCCTGCTCGTCAGTCTCCTCCGGGGGTACTGCCTCTTTCTCTGGTTGCTCATCACCCATTTCACTGGTCCCCTCGGCGGGTTCGCCTGCCTCTTCTTTAGCCGTACTGGCCTGCTCATCCTCGTAACCAGCTCGCTCGGTGGGCCAGGGCGCAAAAGGATAAGGACGTTCATGGGAGTTAAACGAGACATAGAGCAATATCTCGTAAAGGTACGCGCAAAGGTTCTCGCTGAAATCCAGCAAAGGACCGCTTGGCTTGCCCGTCAACAGTGTGTGGACAAACTGGAACAGCACTATCAGATACCATATACCCTTCGCAAAGCCGTAAATAATCATGAATAACAACATGAAAAGTCCGCGCACCCATGTGTCCGTCTTGGTCAGGTTATGCCTAAGGTCTTCGTCCATTATCTACCTCCAAATATTCATCAAACATTGTGGTCATTCCCATAGGAGCAAGTTCGATGCCACTTTCCCAATTCTTCCACAAAACAACCACTTAGGGGTGGAGCATCCGCAGATCCACACTCTTTTAGCCAGAAAGTGGCGAACTACACGATAAATAGTACGGAAGTGCAAGTCGAGCCTGGTAAAGAGCCCAACCCTGGCCTCGTATCCAGGTCG
>JASJXV010000123.1 GCA_030123805.1 Gammaproteobacteria bacterium | reverse complement strand
GGAATCTTCAAGATTCGTTCCACGCCTAGCGGATACCCACCTACTGATGGTGACTTATTCAGCACGATTCAGAGGGGGATGCCAGGTGGTGCTATGCCCTCCTTCTATTTTCTGGAAAATGAAGAAATCCGTTCGCTGGTGGACTACATAAAAAAGATTGGTGGAGTTGAGAATAGCGGAGTTCAACCCATCTCCATACCTGATATCTTGCCGCCCTCTCCCGCTCTAGTGGAGTTGGGAAGAACAGTTTATGTAGAGGCAGGTTGTAGCAAGTGCCATGGCGATTTGGGAAAGGGGGACGGCCCCTCAAGCCGCAGTCTCATCGACACTTGGGGTTATCCCATAATCCCTAAGGATTTTACTTCAGGTGTTTATCTCGGGGGCGGCGATGTGGAAGATCTGTATTACCGCTTTGTGGGTGGATTGGGCGGGACGCCTATGCCTTCATATGAAGACTTGGCGGAATCCTTGGACAGATTACCAGATGAGCAGGATGAGCTAGTCTGGGGTCTGATCCACTACATAAAGAGTCTGGAGACCATCGACATAGAAAAAGTGGTTCATGAACCTCAGGATGGTGTAATCGTTGCAACTCGGGCAAAACGATACAAAAATGTTGAGGATTTTCTCGATCTTTCGGCAGTTGCTTGGAAGAAGGCAGAGAGATATTTCATACCAGTTTCTCGCCTCTGGCAAAGCGACCGGACAAACTACCAGATGTTGGAAGTACAAGCGCTGTACAATACCAAATATATTGCTGTGAAACTGTCTTGGGAAGACGACACTCCTGATCAGGGCTTATACCGAATCCAAGATTTTCAGGATGGTGCTGCCCTGCAGTTTTCCTTAGATGGAACCATGGGTTTTCACGGGATGGGGTCGCAAGATCACCCAACCGATATATGGTACTGGAAAGCAGAGTGGCAGCTGCGTCAGAATGAGCAGGCTTTTGCTGATATCACGATAGCCTATGCCAACCGAGTCTCAGATTCTGATGTAGATACCTACCCGGTATTGATGAATGATATGGCCTACTTGGCAGGCAGGGATGCAGGAAACATTGTGTCCGCGCCGACCATATCTACTACGGTGGAAAATGCCCTGGCCATGGGTCCTCAGACACTGACCGCAAGAGAACAGAGAAGTCAACATGTAAGTGGTAGGGGCGTTTGGGACGGTAACCGCTGGCATGTAGTGTTTGTCCGCAAGCTGGTAAACCAAGCGCGGAATACCGTGAGATTCAAGCCCGGTAAGTCGGTGCCCATAGGCTTTGCCGTTTGGAATGGGAGTGAGGGTGACCGCAATGGCCAGAAGATGGTGTCCACCTGGTATACCTTGAAATTGAAAAAATAATATCAGCAAAACGAACAGGAGAAGAGAATGGCTCAGAATACTGATTCAACCCGGAATGGTCAGGTAGTCAAAAAATCGAAGCGTTATTCCCGCCGGGAATTCCTGAAGATCGGGGCTGCCGGGGTAGGTGGCGCCACTCTACTGTGGTCCACTCCGGCCAGCCTGTTTTACCTGAAAGGCATACCGGAGATTGGTAATCCACTTGCCTTTTACCCCAACCGTGACTGGGAGAAGATCTACCGTAACCAGTACAAGTTCGATAGCAGTTTCACCTATATCTGCTCGCCCAACTGCACGCACGAGTGCAGGTTGCGGGGCTTTACTCGCAATGGCGTCATGATACGCACGGAGCAGAACTACGATTGCCACAAGATTACGGATCTTTATGGTAATCAGTGTACATATGCCTGGAACCCCAGGGGATGTTCCAATGGCTTTACTTTTCATCGCCGCATCTACGGCAGCTATAGGCTGAAATATCCATTGGTAAGGGCGGGTTGGAAACGGTGGGCTGATGATGGTTTTCCTTATCTGACGCCTGAAAACAAGGACAAATACAAATTCACAGCTCGTGGCAAGGATAAGTTGGTGCGCATCTCTTGGGAGAAGATTGAGGACTACATTGCCAGGGCCATCATTAGTATTGCTAAGGCGTACAGCGGCAAAAGGGGGAAGAAACGCCTACTGGAGCAAGGCTATCCTGAGGAGATGCTATCCTACTGGCATGGGGCGGGTACCCGGACCATAAAAATGCGGGGCGGCATGGGACTTCTAGGTGTCATCGGCAAGTATGGCGCCTACCGCTTCAGCAACACCTTAGCCTTGGTGGACCACCACGTCCGGGGTGTGGGTCCTAAGGAAGCCAAGGGAGGGAGGAACTGGTCCAATTATACATGGCATGGTGATCAGGCGCCTGGATTTCCCTTTGTCCACGGATTGCAAGCCTCTGATGTGGATTTCAACGATATGCGCTTCAGCAAACTCCATGTGGCCATCGGCAAGAACTTAGTGGAAAACAAGCGGGCCGACAATCACTTCGCGGCAGAAATAATCGAGCGGGGCGGGAAAATGGTGGTAATCTCACCTGAGTATGGTCCGTCTGCTTCTAAGGCTGACTACTGGATTACCATTCGGCCCAATACCGACGCAGCCCTGTTGTTAGGTGTGGCCAAGATCATTATTGACAATGACTGGCACGACAAAAAATTCTTGAAGGAATTCTCCGATTTCCCCCTACTCATCCGAAAAGATACCCTGAAGCGACTGAAGCCTGAAGATTTCATCAGCGGTTACAGTAACCAATTAGCAAAAGACGGCCCCAGCTATAAGATCCACGGGATGAAAGAAGAGCAGTACAAACAGATAGGAGATTTTACTGTGTACAACCGTTCCTCCAAGGCGTTGCAGCCTATAACCCGCGATGATGTGGGTCAAGTGATGCGGAAAAGAGGTCTCGATCCGGCTCTCGATTGGGAAGGTACTGTGAGAGGGACAGACGGGGAAGAAATCGAGGTGTGCACGATCTTCTGGGCCTACAAGCACATCCATCTGAAGGATTATGATTTGGACACGGTGGTTGAAATCACCCATTCGAACAAGGAACTGATCAAGCAATTGGCGAAGGATATCGCCACCATTAAGCCAGCGGCCATTCACATCGGTGAAGGGTTGAACCATTGGTTCCACGCCGTAGAAAACAACCGGGCCTGCTACCTTCCCATCATCCTCACCGGCAACATCGGCAAGCCGGGCACAGGTTGTCATACTTGGGCTGGCAACTACAAGGCTGGACTCTTCCAAGGTTCAGACCAGGTAGGGCCTGGCTTTAAGTGTTGGGTGGCGGAAGATCCCTTTAACGCAAACCTGAATCCTCGGACCAAGGCCAAGGAACTTAAAATCAAAGGTTACAGTAGAGGCGAGGAACCGGCTTACTGGAATGTGGGAGACAGGCCCCTCATTGTGGACACACCCCGTTACGGCCGCAAAGTCTTCACCGGCGCTACTCACATGCCAACTCCCACTAAGATGCTGTGGCACAACAATGTGAACCTGCTGAACAATGCCAAGTACGCCTATGAAATGGTGAAGAATATCAACCCAGGCATCGAGATGATCATCAGCCAGGACATTGAAATGACCGCCACCTGTGAGTATGCGGACATCGTGCTGCCCGCAAACAGCTGGGCGGAACAGCAGTCTTATGAATTGACTGCTTCCTGCTCAAACCCCTTTCTTCAGATCTGGAATGGTGGTCTCAAGCCAATCTTCGACTCCAAAGATGATGTACTCATTCTGGCGCGGGTAGCCAAACGCCTGGGTGAAATCCTGAAGGACAAGCGATTCGAGGACTACTGGAAGTTTGCTCTGAATGGGAAGACCGAGGTCTACATCGACCGTCTTCTGGACGGCAGCAATACCACACATGGCTACAATACAGCGGACATCATGAACGGGAAGTATGGTGAACCGGGTTCGGCCTTGATGCTGTTCCGGACCTATCCGCGAATCCCATTCTACGAACAGGTGCACGATAACACACCCTTCTACACACCCACAGGTCGAATGCAGGTCTATAATGATGAACCGGAAATTATCGAGTACGGGGAGAACTTTATCGTACACCGGGAGGGCCCAGAGGCAACACCTTACCTGCCCAACGTAATCGTCTCTAGTAATCCTCTCATCCGGCCCGATGACTACGGCATCCCCGCTTCTGCTACCGGTGCTGAAGAACGGCAGGTGCGCAACATCAAGCTACCGTGGGAGAAGGTGAAAAAAACTACGAATTTCCTCTGGAAGGATGGTTTCAAGTTTTACTGCCTCACGCCTAAATCACGCCACACCACCCATTCCAGCTGGCAGGTGACGGACTGGCACTTCATCTGGTCTAATCCATTCGGAGATCCCTACCGGCTGGACAAGCGGCAGCCCGGTGTGGGGGAACATACCATGTACATGAACCCTCATGCGGCCAAGGACTTGAGTATCGAGGACGGCGACTACGTCTATGTGGATGCTGATCCCCAGAACCGCCCCTACCGCGGGTTCGATAAGAAGGATCCCTTTTTCAAGGTGGCGCGGCTCAAAATCCGTTGTCGATTCAACCCCTCCTATCCCTACCATGTCATCATGATCAAACACGGTGCCTGGATGGCCACGGAAAAATCGGTTCTGGCTCACGAAACCAGGGCCGACGGCAGAGCCCAATCGGAAGATACAGGGTATCAAGCCAGCTACCGCTATGGCTCCCATCAATCGGTTACCTATGGCTGGCAGATGCCCATGAATCAGTTGGATAGCTTGTTCCATAAGAAAAAGGCTATGATGGGCTTTCTGTTCGGGTACGAGTCCGACAATCACGCCATCAATACGGTTCCCAAGGAAACTTTGGTGAAAGTGACCTTCGCTGAAAATGGCGGTATGGATGGTAAGGGACAATTGGAAGTGGTAAAGACTGGCTACACTCCAGCTAACGAGAATGAATTCATGCTGGAATATCTGGCGGGTAACCTCACCACCATCGGAGGCGATGAATGGGACTGGTAAAAAACTTTGAGCATGAAGATCCTTTTGTCCTGCGAGGTGTGGAGGTGCCCGGTGGGGATCCGAATCTGCAGGTACGTATCATGGCGGAGGAGTTCCGGGACATTGGTACCCCCCACCGAGACTTGCTGAGGATGTTTGCCGATCCCTTTTATGCAGGTTTGTACGTTCTCCACGCACAGTTGGGAGCGGAACTGGTGGAGAATACCATTGATGAAGTGTATAGGGATGTTCAACAAGTTGTAAGAGAAGATGATGAAACAATTCAGAGGAGCAAGCCATGACTGAGGTTTACAACTGGCAGATCAAACGCAACATGAGCTATCCTTACGAAGAGAAGCATCCGGAATGGCAATTTGCCGCCGTGTTCAATATCAACCGTTGCATCGCTTGTCAGACTTGCACAATGGCGTGCAAGAGTACCTGGACTTTTTCTAAGGGGCAGGAACTTATGTGGTGGAACAATGTGGAGACAAAGCCCTATGGTGGATATCCGCAGTTCTGGGACATAAAACTCCTGAAGCTTTTACACGACGCCCACGAACGGCAGGGAAAGACCATGCGTTGGAGTGAAAATGGTGAGTACAGCGGTATGACAATATTTGAGGCGGCAGCGAAGGAAAAGACCCTGAACGGTCAGTCACGAGTGTTGGGTTATTTGCCGGATGACAGGGAGTGGCTTAAGCCCAATATCGGAGAGGATGTCGGCCAACCGGACAAGACAAAGAAGGATCGTATGGGGTTCGTGTCGGAGCCGGTGCGTCTGCCGGAACATAAGTCCTTTTTCTTCTACATGCAGCGGCTCTGCAATCACTGTACCTATCCTGCCTGCCTGGCAGCCTGTCCACGCAAGGCTATTTACAAAAGGGAGGAGGATGGCGTGGTTCTCATTGACCAGGAACGGTGCCGGGGCTACCGCAAGTGCGTTGAGGCTTGCCCTTACAAGAAAGCCATGTACAACGGTCAGACTAAGATTTCTGAAAAGTGTATCGCCTGTTACCCGCGGTTAGAAGGCCGAGACAGCCACATTACTCCAGACGGTGTCCCTGTGGAGACGCGCTGTATGGCATCCTGCGTGGGCAAGATCCGTTTGCAGGGGTTGGTGCAAATGAATGGTGACGGATCCTGGACCAAAGATGAGGAGAATCCGCTCTATTGGATGGTGCAAAAGGAACAGGTGGCGCTCCCTCTCTACCCACAATTTGGCACCGAACCCAACATATATTACATCCCTCCCCGATGGGCCCCGAGGCAGTACCTGCGTCAGATGTTTGGTCCCGGTGTTGAGAGGGCCATCGACCGCTACACAGCGCCATCGCGGGAGCTTATGGCCATTCTGCAACTCTTCCGTGCCCAGCGGGAGATAATCTTCAAATTCGATATTAAGAAAGGCCCTCAAATTTACGAGAAGCAACTGACTCTTTCCGACGGATCAAAAAAGGTCCTTGTTGTGTACAATGATACAGCTATCGGCTACAACAAAGATGGCAAAGAATGTGTGCGCGTCACGGTGGAGGAGCCCATTTATGAGCGGCCAGCCAAGCACTTTAATTCCATCTAGGAAATTGATGAAGAACAGGAAACTCCTGGAAGCACGCTCTACTATCTACGGTTGTCTTGCCTCTCTGTTTTCCGATCCTAATTCAGTGAAATTCGACCTAATTTTTAACGAGGATTTTCAGCAGGACGTGCTGGAGGCCTGTCGCCGTATCGAGAAGGGCTCGAAGAACGGGCAGCCGAACTTGGCAGACCTTTTTAGCCGAGCTCTACAACGGCTCAATGCGGATGAACGGGAGGTCACAGCGGCTGAATCTGTGCAAATCTTCGGGCACACCCTGTCCAAGCAACTGACGCCTTATGAATTAGAGCATTTGGGGAATGAAGATGTTTTCTTCCGCACTCAGAAGCTTGCGGACCTGTCTGGTTTCTACCGGGCCTTCGGCTTGGAGGTGGATTCCCGTGAACGAGCAGATCACATTGCCACCCAGTCGGAATTCATCTCTTTCCTGTTAATCAAGGAAGCCCTGGCGCTCTCAAACGGCTCCAGTCCGGACAATGTCGAAGTGTGCCATAATGCTCGGTTAGATTTCTTGGAGGAGCACTTCATAGACTGGGTAGAGATTTTCTCAGATAATCTTACCAAAGTAGCCAGAGGAGGATTTTACCGCGTGGTTGGGCAGTTCTTGAAGGATTTTATATCAATAGAAAAATTGTCTATCGCTAAGGAGACTCTCTCAGACACCTGATAAACCAATTCATCGCGTTTGCTACAATCCTTCTTTCAGTTAAATGAGTAGTCGCAATATTCTGTGTTAGTCTGAGAAAAATCACGTTATTTCATACAGTGAGATTTCTAAGCCAGATCGCCTACGTCTCGCATCCACCGGAATAAGGCGTATGGCTGGTACGAATATTCTTTTGGTTCTTTTCTTCTGAAAAAAAGAATATAATCGTCTTTTTTACTTGAAGTACTTTAGACGATTTTATTTCAACCTAAATTGAGCGATTCTGTAGCATAGGCATCCCTGCCTGTGCACGGTACCTTACCATAAAACATTTCCAGATTGAATCACCAACTGGGTTTGGCACTTTGCAACGGGAATAAGGAGAGAATCGCTCAATTTAGGTTCAAATAAGTATTTCTTCATTAACAATCATCAAATTTCCGCTTTTGGTGAATTTGACTATAACTATACGTAAAACTATAGGATAGGTGTTCGAAACTTGAGTTAATCATACTCTAATAAAGATTGAAACAGCATCATACATACTTTTTGGCTTTGCCCATTTTTATCGAATTTGGGGTTCCAAGTCGACATGGAAACAGCTACTATCTGACTGTTTTGAGCCAAGTAACGAAAAATATTCTGTATCTCTGCCACCGATAATCCACCGGAGGCAGGATAGTTCATAGCAGGCGCTTCATTAGGATTGACAATGTCGGTATCAAAGTGGATATATAATGGCATGTCAGGTAAAGAATGTGCAATCAGAATCTCCGGATGATCCAGATGAAGTATGGCTGATTCCTTCACCAATTTCCTTTCACCAGGATCAAGATCCCGAGCATCCGTGAGTATTACCTGAGTTTCCGGTAAAGGTCTTAACCCCACTGCTTCAGTTATTGTTTGTTCACCCCGACCAACAATCATAGCCAAAGGCATACCTCCTAAAAAACCGGTTGGCGTTGTCTCCCAAGTGTTGAAATCACCATGAGCATCGAACCAGATCAAAAAAGGATTAACACCTGCACGTTGTAATCCTGCTAATACGCCAATAGCCTTACAACAATCACCGGCAATACTAACCGGTCTTTTCCCAGCGTGAATGGTTTCTGTCACAAAATCGGCTATCGATCCATTAATATGAGATATTCGTGTTTGTTTATCACCACCCGGCAAAGAAGGCTTATTAATCACCCAATCCGACGTTGCCAATGTTTCCAGCTCAGGGACAACTTCATCTAAAAATGATGGCGATAATATAAATCGATTCTTCAATTATTTGACTTGTTCAGGTATAGTTAGTGTCTGTCTATAATGTCGAGATTTCTTTCTCCGTAGCCCCGTTCCGCCAGCTGGCGGAGCGGGGTTAGGGATACTCATGACACGCTGACGCCGTTCCTGCCTGCCGCCAACCAAGGACGAAGCCCAGTATGATGTTATAGAACTAATATCAAATTAATTGTGCAAAAATTTCCACAAACCGGTAGACATCTTCAAAACTGTTGTAGAGTGGTACGGGCGCCACACGAATGACATCAGGCTCACGGAAGTCGCACCGAGCTCCGGATGAATGCAGTTTCTTCTGAACCTCCTGTGCGTCATTGGGAATCCGTATGGAAAGCTGAGCGCCCCGTTCTCCGTAGTTTCTGGGGGTAATGATGGTAAAGCTATTGGAATCAATCTGATCCAACAAGAATTCCAGATAGCCAGTCAGTTGGATGCTTTTTTCTCTTAATACGTCCATCCCCACTTCGTCAAAAATATCCAGGGAAGCCAGAAGTGGCGCGGTTGATAGGACAGGTGGATTGCTGATCTGCCACCCTTCAGCTCCGGCAATGGGATCGAAATCCGGTCCCATTTGGAACCGGGTCTCCTTGTTGTGACCCCACCATCCGGCAAAGCGAGGGAGGTCCGGGCGATTCGCATGCCGTTCGTGAACGAATATTCCCCCCACACTTCCCGGACCGGCATTCAGGTACTTGTAGGTACACCAGGCTGCGAAATCTACATTCCAGTCGTGGAGCTTCAGCACAATATTTCCTGCAGCGTGGGCCAGGTCGTATCCCACCACACAGCCCTTTTTCTGTGCTGCTTTTGTGATGGTCTCCATGTCAAAAACCTGGCCGGTGTAGTAGTTCACGCCACCAAGGTAAATCAGAGCAATGGTGTCCCCTTCCCGTTCGAGGATGTCGAGAATCGCTTCCATCGGGACGACAGATCCTCCCTCCGGGCCGGATGCTTCGATAAGGGATGTTTCCGGGTCGAAACCGTGGAACATTATGTGGGACTTCACAGCGTATTGATCCGAGGGGAACGCCTTTGCCTCCATCATAACCTTGTGCCGAAGGGGAGTTGGCCGGTAGAAAGAAACCAACATGAGGTGGATGTTCACGGTTAGGGCGTTCATGATAGCTATTTCTTCAGGATTTGACCCTACGATCTTTGCCAATTTCTGCGTCAGGAAAGTGGTGTACTCTCCCCACGGTCTGGACGCCTTAAAATGTCCGGTAACGCCCAGGTCAGCCCAGTCGGTCATCTCTTCTTTAAGAATTGTCTCTGCTTCTTTGGGTTGTGAACCCAAAGAGTTCCCCAGAAAATAGATAGCATCCTGGCTGTCGGGACCTTTCGGAAGGTTGAATCGTTTCCGGTAAGAAGCCAACCGGTCTTCTCTATCCATCTTCACGGCAAAGTTCCTGCCTGTTCGGAATTCAGTCATTCGTTACTCTGTGAAGGATGACCCATCTCGGAGCGTCATCAGCTAAGAAGGGTGCGATTGGAAGGTTTTAACACAGAAGTTGTTATCCTCAACTTCATCTAAAAATGATGGCGATAATATAAATCGATTCTTCAATTACTTGACTTGTTCAGGTATAGT
>JASJXV010000225.1 GCA_030123805.1 Gammaproteobacteria bacterium | reverse complement strand
GTCAGGCGGCATGCAAGTCTACGCAGCCAATGTTTACCTTGAAGTTATCAAGGCTGACACGGGGCAAATTCTGGCGGTTGCCTCTGATAGCGAAACTCCAGACAGCAGATACGCGCCATATGTCGTCGACCCGCATCGGACATTCGATCACCTGATCAACGCACAATGCACGACCGTGAGATGGCTTTGAAAGCTGAACTACTCCAGTAAGTTTTTTGCGTAAGCCAACACATGCAAAGCATCTACCCGCTTCTGGTAACCATCGACAAAAATCTTACCCACGATTTCCAGATCACGGTTAATCACAAAAATACCAGGATACGGGATTCCGTAGGCTCCGTCGCCAGGCTCGTATTCGGTATTGAGGATGTTTAAAACCTTTACGGTCCCAGCGTCCACATCCGAAAGCAGAGGATATTCGATACCCCTGGCCTTGACAAAGACCTGCTGCAACTCCGGCGCATCATAGGTTAAGACTACCACTGCTATGCCTTCAGAGTGGAAAGCGTCCAGATTTTCCTGCAGCTGCACGAGCTGCTTCTGGCAATAGGGTCACCAGTCCACCGAACGATTGGCAAAAAACACCATGCCCTTGTCACCTGAAAACTGCTGGATGCCGGTAAGCTGTTGTCCCTGGTAGAAGGCGCTAATGGCGGGAAAGGTCTCTCCCACAGACAGACCCGGATTAAAACTGTCGGAATCTGCCTCAACAAACATGTCTGCAGTGATTTTTCCATTGGCAAAAGTCATCAGTTTATCCTGAAACAGATAGGTGAGACCCGCACTTATCACCACGACACCGGCAAACCCGGCCAGAATTTTATGCATAGCGCCTGTCCTTTATTGTTATCATTTGTAGTGGTGTAAGTGTACTCTTTTCGGCTTTATCTGGTAACCGGTATACTCAGTGGACATGATGCGAACAAAGATTGCTATAACTGCCTGTCTTGCCGCAATACTGATCGGCTGCGGCATCGCCAGTTTCACCCAGACCAACGGTGGGCGCGTTACTATCCATGACCTGCGATTCGCTGGCAGCTCTGGCAACGTGATCAGTGCGCTCTTGTATCTACCGGAAGGTGCTACTAAAGACAATCCGGTCCCGGGCGTGGTCGCCATCCACGGTTACATCAATTCGCGGGAAACCCAATCCGGTTTTGCCATCGAGTTTGCTCGAAGGGGTCATGTGGTGCTGGCCGTTGACCAGACCGGACACGGCTATTCCTCACCGCCCGCGTTCGCTGCTGGCTTTGGTGGACCCGATGCTTTGAACTACTTGCGCTCTCTGCCATTTGTCGACCAGCGTCGCATTGGACTCGAGGGCCATTCCATGGGGGGTTGGGCTGCACTGATGGCCGCTGCCGCCTATCCCGATGCCTACCAGGCCATGGTACTGGAAGGCTCTTCAACCGGCACCCTGGGAGCACCACCCGGTACGTCTGAATTCCCCCGCAATCTGGGACTTGTGTTTAGCAGATACGATGAATTTTCAGCATTCATGTGGGGGAGCGCAACCGCCCCGCAGATAACCGCGACCAAAAAACTGCAGGCTCTGTTTGGTACCGATCAACCGGTGAGCGTGGGCCGAGTTTACGGGGATATAGAAAATGGCACTGCGCGCAAGCTCTACATGCCCGGGGTGACACATCCGGGGGATCATCTATCCACTGAAGCTATAGGTAATGCCATTGACTGGTTTCAACAAACCCTGGGTTATGACACCGATCTCGTACCGGATGATCAAATATGGTTTTACAAGGAGTTCGGCACCCTGATCAGCCTGCTGTTCCTGGCGATGCTGGTTTTCCCACTGAGTCGCTACCTGCTCGGAACACCCTGGTTCAACGATCTGCAGCAGCCACCACCGAAATGGTCACCGGATACGCCGCTGCAAAACCGGCTCAGCATGGTATTACTGGCCGGTATCCCGGTGGTCACCTTTTTCAAATTTCAGGCGTGGGGTAATCTCTTGCTACCGGCAAATTCCATCTGGCCGCAAAATATCACCACCGGCATCATGATCTGGGCTCTGGGAAATGGGCTGATTACGCTGGTATTGCTGGCGATCAAGTACCGGGGATACGCGAGTCTCAGACCATTGCTCAGCGGCGGCGAAAGTGGTTCTACGCTGGGCTATGTCGCTAAGTCAGCAGCGCTGGCGTTGCTCATCAACCTCCTGCTGTATGCCTTGCTGGTCCTCGCTGGCTGGCTGTTCACAGTTGATTTCAGATTCTGGGTAGTTGCTCTTAAGGTGCTATCCGTCGATCAGGCGATCAGCTTCCTGGCCTATCTACCCGCCTTCACTTTGTTCTTTGTGATCCTCAGTACGGCGCTGCATCGCCAGCTAATCTGGTCCAACAGGTCAGGAAATTTAACGACCTTGCAACGATCAATGATTTACAACGCGGGGGTTCTGAGCGTCGGCTTCTTGTTGCTGTTAGGTGTTCAGTATGTGCCATTATTCATGGGCACCACCATGCTGCTACCCGAGCAACCACTGTTAACCATTGTCGCCATACAATTTGTGCCGTTGCTGGGATTTGCAGCGGCAGTTTCCACCTGGTTGTATGCATTAACCGGACGAGTCTATGCCGGAGCTTTTTTTAACGCGATTTTTGTGACCTGGTATATAGTCGCCGGGCAGGCTACTCACTTCGCCCGTTGAGGGGTGCCATTTTCCTTACTCCGCCAGCTGATCTATCCAATGCTCTTCAGAGACGATGGCAATACCATTGCCTTGCAGTTCAACGGCTTTTTCTATGCCAAACTATTTTCCAGACATTAATCCTAAAATTTCTGGCTGAGGATACTTTTGCATTCTTGGAGAAACGCGGTTTAAACTTCCTATCTTCATCCGCTTCACTCTCAGCTCCTGGGTTTTATCCGCTCGTTGGCAACACTGCCGTGACAATGGCATTAATTTAACGCCAGCGATCCAATCTTTGAATATCCTTGCAAATGAAATCCATTCTAAA
>JASJXV010000122.1 GCA_030123805.1 Gammaproteobacteria bacterium | reverse complement strand
GGAAGTCGATCCTACAGCCACTTTCGGGGCACTCATTCGGATTGAATCCGCCTAGGAGTCTGTCCAAGAACAGACTCCGAAACCAGGTCGGCATCCTGATCCAGCTCAGGCTTTCTTGTTTAGATAGCGAGGATTGGCCAGATGTAACTTATCCTTTACAGTCTTAAGTAGATGTTCGAATACCTGCTCTCTCTGCTCATCAAGGTCACCATTTCTGATCTTCTCCGCCAGTTCATGGTTCAGATCCATGAGATTGCCATCGGATGTCAGCAGTTCCTGTAATCGCTGCAATTCTTCGGCATCCATGGTACTGCCATGCTGCAAGGTGCGCTCGACGATTGCCAGTACGTTTCCGGCGACCTGTACATGGAACGCAAGTTGTCCTTCAACATTGGGTGCGACCTTCTCAGACAAAAACTCCCGTATGGCTTCGAGCAATTCACTGGCGGTGGGTCGATCGGTCGGCATAATTTATTCCGTTATTCTTTTAGTGATCCCAACAATTGCAGCAAGTCGTGCTCAGTTTCTGCGACCCGACGACCAATTGCGGCATTTTCAAGCGAGCGCTCAACCCCATTGATATGATTAAACGCCATGATCATGCATATTATTCCCCAACGAATGGTACCGAAGACTTCCCAGAATTGAACGGCTTGAGGATCAATTCGACTGCCTCCACCCGCCTCGTAACCATCGAGAAGTTCTTCCACATCGCCGAAACCTCCAACCGTCTTCTCATGGATACCATACCGCCACGCGGGAACGCATATCCAACCCAAATCAAGCAACGGATTGCCCACATGTGCCATTTCCCAGTCCAGCACACCTTGCAGCCCTTCTGCATCGACCAGGATATTTCCATTGCGAAAATCACCGTGCACCAGCGCCATGGAATCCCCGGCGAGTTCACGACGTTCTTCAAGCCAGCGAAATCCGTACTCAAATCCGGGTTGCGGCTGCCCAAAAGAATTCATAGTGGTGTGATAGTAGTCAAACTCCTGATCTGTATCGAGTGAAAGCATCTCCGGTAACTCAGAGATTGGAATGCTATGAAATCTGGCGGCAGCAAATCCACACTCGAAGGCCAGCTTCCGGCGCGCACCGGCAAATTGCTCGCGCCTCGAAATCCTTCCACCCAGAGCCTCGCCCTCCAATCGATGCGAAATGAAACCAGCGGTAGTTCGATCATCTGACTCAAGGAAAAAAGGCACTTCCGGCGCTGGGGTTCCAGCTTTTGCAGCAAGTCGAATCAGTAAACCTTCTGTAATTCGACCAACACCCAATGGAGTTTCAATGGTGGTAAAGCTACCGTCCTCCTGGAAAATGAGTGGATCACGCTTGAGAATCAATGCAATCCGCTGACCATCGTTCAGCACGGCATCAAATGACCAGGTCTCCCGGCTTGCCCCTCCGGACAATTGACCCAGATCGACAATCCTGGTTCCAGTGCCATAGGTAATGCTTGCCTGTTCCTGTAACACCAGTTCAAGCTGTTCCGTCACCTGTTGCTGGTTAGGCGATGCAAATTTCTTTTCAGTGTGTTTCACCAACAACCTCTCCAACTACTGTCGCCCGGTGCTATTAATCTTCCTGACAATAGACTCCGCAATTGATACTTTATCCCTGGCCAGCGCCCCATTTTCGTAGTAACTGACGCGCTAACGAAGACATGTGAACCTGATCTGGACCATCTCCCACGCGAATGTAGCGTGCACTGGCATACCCTTGAGCCAAAAAAGTATCTTCGGTGAAACCCATCGCCCCATGGGCCTGAATAGCACGATCAATCACATTCGTCGTCATGCTGGGAACCACTATTTTAGCTGCTCCGATCAAATCCCTTGCGGCTTTATTGCCTTCACGATCCATCTTGTCAGCCGCCATCAGTGTGAGTAGTCGTGCCTGTTCGATTTCACAGAAAGAACGCGCTATATCTTCGCGAATGGATCCATGCTCACTCAACTTAACGCCAAAAGCTGTTCGATTCTCCACCCGATGACACATCAGCTCAAGCGCTCTCTGTGCCGATCCAATGAATCTCATACAATGATGAATTCGACCTGGCCCAAGCCGCCCCTGAGCAATTTCAAATCCCCTGCCTTCCCCCAGCAACATATGATCGGCTGGTACCCGTACATTATCAAAAACAATCTCGGGATGTCCCCCCGGGGAACCGCTGTAACCGAAGGTAGTGATATTACGAACCAGTGATAATCCGGGCGTGTCCTTGGGAACCAGAATCATTGATTGTTGCTTATAACGGTTCGGATTCTCGGGATTAGACTTACCCATGACGATCACGAATTTGCAACGCTCATTGGAAAATCCTGAAGAGAACCATTTTCTGCCGTTAATCACGTACTCATCGCCATCCCTTTGAATATTGCATTCAATGTTCGTGGCGTCACTGGATGCGACTGCGGGTTCGGTCATCGAAAAACAGGATCTTATCTCGCCTTCCAGCATGGGCTTTAGATACAGCTCTTTTTGCTCATCAGTACCGTAACGAGCCAAAACCTCCATGTTGCCCGTATCGGGTGCACTGCAATTAAATACCTCTGAGGACCAGGCAACACGCCCCATTATCTCTGCCAGCGGTGCATACTCGAGGTTGCTCAAACCGATACCGTGTTCATCGCCGGACATAAACAAATTCCACAATCCCTCACTTTGCGCTTTGTTTTTCAGCTCATCCAGGATGGGTGGTGTAGTCCATCCTCCTGCCTCCTCAAGGTGCCGACTGTAGTCAGCCTCGATCGGATAAACATGTTGATCCATAAAGCGGATCAAATGGTCCTGCAGTCCCCGGACCCTGTCATTGAATTGGAAATCCATAGTTTGCTCTCTTTTTTGATTCTATTTAGGTCGATATCTTACCGACCCAACAGCAGTAGTGACAAATGCGTCAAATATTCGAAACGGCGAAGGGGTCAGGGCGTGTTGGTTACCTGGATATGCCAGTACATATTTGTCCAACTACACGGCGGATTTGCCGATGTGACATTGCCCGGCCATCAAGTGAACAAATTGAGGGTCGCAGGATCAAGCCTTACATTTTGCACAGGGTCAATGTGAAGCCTGATCCCACAAGTATCTGATTACAGACTTCTATATCGAAAGGTGTTCCCTAATCCCTCCAGAAGTTGGTTTTCAGTTGCGCATCGCTCATATCCAGAATACCGTCGATATTGGCCAGAAAATCATCGATAGTCACATCTGCGCCCAGGTCCACGCCTGTATTCGAGTAGACAGCATCAGCGGCAAAGCGCCCGCGGGCAGCTTGAATGATGCGCCCATTGGGTGCGTCTGCAGACGCCAGATAAAGCGCTGCAGGACTAACAAGGCCCGGGCGATTTTCTTTTTCCGGATTATCCGCATCAATGCTGCTGCCCGGAACACTGGCTGTCATTCGCGTCGCTGCACCCGGTGAAAGGCAATTGGTGTGAACATTGTGGGAGGCCCCTTCCCTGGACAAATTGTTCATCAGTCCCACCATACCCATCTTGGCTGCACCATAGTTACTCTGGCCAAAACTACCCAGGATACCTGAAACCGACGATGTGAAGATGATCCTGCCATAGTTCTTCTCATACATGATGGGCCAGGCATGCCAGGTGACATAAGCAGTGCCATTAAGGTGAACATTGATGACCAGATCCCATTCATCCAGCGTCATCTTCTTGAACGATTTATCACGCAGAATACCGGCATTGTTCACCACGATATCGACGGTACCAAATTCTTTAACCGCGGTTTCGACGATGCTCTTGGCGCCTTCCCGGTCAGCAACCGATGCCTTATTGGCAACGGCTTGACCACCCGCAGCTCTAATTTCTTCAACCACCAGGTCGGCAGCATCACTGTGCCCGGTGCCATCAACTGCACCTCCCAGGTCATTCACGACGATTTTTGCGCCATGTTGCGCGAATAGCAGTGCATGCTGGCGTCCGAGACCGGCTCCAGCCCCAGTAATAATGGCCACTTTTCCATCTACACTCATGCTAATTACCTCTAAACAAATAAAAAAAATTGAACCGGTATGCCAAATATATGTTTTGTAAGTTATTGTTTTTATTAGAAACGCACGCCTTCTGAGGACAGGTATCCCTACCAGGGCAAGTTTTCCAGTGCTCTTGAGCCAGGCGTAGTATGCACGCAAGCAGTTCATTGTCCAAGTCTGTGCGCGACACGGCAAAAAAGCAGCTGTTTTGCCTGGATTCTTGTGCTTATGAAATGTAGAGGAGGAAAATCATGCGTCGGCTTCGGTGAAGAGTTCATTTTTCGCGGGTTTCTCATGCAGCGTGTAGCAGACGTCTTTCGGGGTGGAGTTGTCGGTTGATGATTTGCACTTTTTGCCCAGGCGGCACTGTTCGGAGTTCAACATAAAGAAATAAGAGTAGATGCCCAAGGAAATCAGTGAACGTTAAAGGCAATGGCTGAGTCTTGATTGAGGTGGTATTCTTGTGGGTGTCTGGTTTCCAGTTTTTATGCTGTCGCTTTTCCACATTCCCCGGAGGGCTGATGATATGTCAAAACTACACCCATTGCTCGGCCGCCTCCTGTGCTGGTTGGGATATCATGACTTTCGAATAATCACCAAGACATTCGGATTTGGTGAAGAGGGTGGGATCGAAAAGGTCGTGTGCCGGCGATGTGGTGTAACCGTTACCCGGCAGGGCTAACCTGGCTTGTGGAATCCACTTTTTTCACGTATGCATGACAATCTGCTTACCGCGCATGAGTCATAAAGTATAGTCGGGATATCGACGCCTTATCAGCACGGGCACAAACCATTGCTAAAGGCATTGAGTATCAAGAGGAGAACCTGATGTCTTTGATGAAAAAAATGGATGTGTCCTTAATCTTGTTTGTCGGATTTAATTCGCCAATTTTCATATTTTGAATGTACACCTCTTGAGAGGGTTGAAAAATATCCTTCCACAACATCGACACCCGATAAAATAACAACAACAACAATCGACAACTTGATGGCAACAAGTGGACCTGCAATCGCGATACATATTCCAATGGACGCTAACGACCAAATTGTAGCGGCAGAAGTCACCCCCACTATTAGGCCTTCTTTTGCCATCATGACACCGGCACCGAGAAAACCGACACCAGTGACAATCTGCCCGATAATTCTTGATGGGTCTGACACATCATTATTGACAAGCGATGCCAGAGTAACAAAAAAATAGGTACCCAGGACGATCAAGGACGAGGTCCTTATACCGACAGGTTTTCCTCTCAATTGTCTTTCCAGGCCAATCGCTGCTCCACAAAAAAAGGAAGCGGATATACAACTCCAGCTGAATGGAGCAACGGAAAATATGCTATCTATATTCATGCCATACTCATCCCATGATAGAAACAGGAAAATCGTCGGTGCAGCAGCAGTTTTCGGGCAGTTTGACTGATCAAGGTGCTGAAGGCACTCTTTGCACCGGCAACAGCTGTTTCAATCTCCTGCCGGGCGGCGAATGGCACTTCGCCTAACAACTCCTGGGTGGAGGGATTAACCACTGGCAATGTTTGCCCACTGGTGCTTTTTACAATTTCAGCGTTAATTAATAGAGGAATTTGCCTGGTCATGAACTTTCTCCAGCATGGATTGAATAAATTGACGTCCCTTTTGGGCATACTCGAGTGGATTCGCCTGCGCAGGGTCCTGCTCGGCTTCGACGATTAACCAGCCCTTGTAGCCTGATCGGGCCAGGGCTTCAAATATAGGGAAAAAGTCAATACCGCCGTCACCCGGTACGGTAAATACACCGGCGATGACGCTGTCCAGAAAACTCAGACCCTGTGGTTTAACCTGCTGTAAAATATCCATGCGGATATCCTTTAAATGCACATGTTGAACACGCAGTCCCTGTTGGTAAATTAATCGCGCCGCATCCGCACCCGCGTAAACCATATGCCCGGTGTCGACCACCAAAGAAACCAGTTCAGGCAGGGTTCTTGCCATCAATTGGGTGATTTCTTCGAATGTTTGGATCACCGTACCCATATGGTGATGGTAGGCAATACACAGGCCTTGTTCACGTGCCATTTCGCCGATGTCGTGTAGTCCATCAACCAACGTGCGCCACTGCTGTTGAGTCAAGGCAGGTTTATGCTTGCCAGTCACGGGGCAATGCTGATCGGTATAAATACTTTGCCCCGTTTCGCAGACCACCACCAGCTCAGCCCCCATGGCTTTTAAAAATTGCAGATGGTCTGAAAAGGCGGAGACAGTTTCCCGATAAAGTCCCTCCTCGGTAAAGTGACAGCTAAACCAGGCGCTGGCGATCTGTAAATTCAGCGGTTCGATCGCTCGTCGAAGGTCATCGGGACTGCGAGGAAACTTATGCCCGATTTCACACCCTGCGTAACCCGCCTGGTGCATCTCCTCAAGGCATTGCTGAAACGGAATATCGCCACCCAATTGGTGCAAATCATCGTTGCTCCAGCCAATAGGTGAAATACCAATTTTTACCTGCCTGGATATCATACTTTCTATTCCTACTTTTCGTTCCTGCCATGCAATCCTGCTTGCAATAATCGTTCGGCTAATAGGGTTTGACTTGCTTGACCTTGTTTTCCATTGTTTGATACGCCTGCTTCACCTCGTCAGAGGTGGAAACTTCCGCCACCGCAACGCGCCACCAGGATTCATAACCTCCGGACATGGAGTTGGCATTGACGTGGATTTCGATCAGTGTGGATATGGATGATTGTTTGGCTTCCTGTAAGGACTGATTGAACTCAGTCACATCATTGGCTAGCATGGCGTTCGCACCCAGGGCGCGGGCATATTGCACGAAATCCACCCGCAGGGTTTCACCTTCCAAACGTTGTGAGGCCTTATCACGATAGCGAAATTCATTGCCAAACCCTCGACTGCCCTGGGATTGTTGCAAGCCCTTAATGCATTGGTAACCCTGGTTATTCAACAGAATGATGGTAATTTTGTAACCCTCCTGGATACTGGTGAGCAATTCTGAATGTAACATCAGATAGCTGCCATCACCAACGAGCACGTACACCTCTCCATGCGGATGAGCCATTTTGACACCCAGTCCTGCTGCCACTTCATACCCCATACAAGAATAGGCGTATTCCAGATGATAGTCTTTGGGCGTCTTGCTGCGCCATAAACGGTGTAAATCGCCGGGCAGACTGCCCGCAGCACTGACCACTACATCCTGTTCAGACACGAAGTCGTTCAACACCCCTAACACCCTGGTTTGGGAGTTGCCATCGCTAATTTCGGTGCGGTAAAGTCGATCCACTTCCTGCTGCCATTCTTGACGCCATTGAGAAATCTGTTGTTGATAACCCTGGTCTGTGGCGTAACTTTTTCCCCTGGTTTGAAGACTCTCTAGCGCCTTGTGAATCGCCTGTAATCCCAGTTTGGCATCTGCTTGCAGCAAAGTAGCTCCCATTTTGTAACCGTCAAAGGCACTGACATTGAGTTGCAAAATCTTGACCTGAGGATGTTGGAAAGCCCATTTAGAGGCGGTGGTAAAATCTTGCAGGCGGGTGCCGATGGCTAAAACAAGATCCGCTTGTGCGGCAAGTTTGTTGGCCACCTGGGTACCTGTCACACCGATTCCACCAACGTTCATCCGGTGGCTCCATGGCAGCGCGCTTTTCCCCGCTTGAGTTACTGCTACGGGGACACCGAATTGATCAGCGAAAGTCGATAAGCTATCACAGGCCAGGGAATAATGTACGCCACCACCAGCAATGATCAGTGGTTGCTTCGCGGCTTTGATGGCCGCGACAGCCTCTTCAATAGCACGATCCGATAAATCACGCCTATCCAGATACCAGGTGCGTTTTTCGAAAAATGCTGTGGGATAATCATAGGCTTCTGCCTGTACATCTTGCGGCAAACAAAGAGTCACTGCACCCGTATCAATCGGATCAGTCAAAACGCGAAACGCATTTAAACAAGCTGTCATCAATTGTTCAGGGCGAGTAATACGGTCCCAGTATCGGCTGACAGGACGCAAACAATCATTGGCTGAAAGTGCATAATGGGTTGGATCTTCAATCTGCTGCAGTACGGGGTCAGGTTGACGACAAGCGAAGACATCTCCTGGCAACAATAATACCGGAATGCGATTAGCCGTTGCCGTTGCTGCAGCCGTTACCATATTGGTCGCACCAGGGCCGATAGAGGTGGTACAGGCAAAAATGGCTAAGCGATTTTTTTGTTTGGCGTAAGCCGTCGCCGTATGAACCATGCCCTGTTCGTTATGACCTTGTATAAAGATTAACCCAGAATCACCATTTTCTAAGGCTTCACCTAAGCCGGTGACATTGCCATGTCCAAAGATGCCAATAATACCACTGACAAACGGTTGGGAAATGCCGTCGATTTCGATCCACTGATTGGCGAGAAATTTCAGTAAGGCCTGTGCCATGGTAAGACGTTCAGTTGACATAGCTCCTCCTTAAATAGAATCGGAATATGAATAACTTTCGACATTTTTGTTAACCCACTTTTATTCAGCGCTTTTCGAAGGCTGCCAAACTCGCGCATTGGCCGCTTCTGTTTGTGTCCAGGCATGTTCTTCTGTGAATTCCGGCACCGTATAAGGATTATTTTCCAAATGACGGATCACCCAAATATAGTACATGCCGTAACCTGGTGCTGCGACTTGTGCGTGATCGAGTTCATGGAGAATTTTTAAGGTATCGTAGTGACGTATTTTTACTACTTGCTGCTTGCCACTGTTATCGTTATTGCCATGGTTATCATCCTTATTAACATGGTTGTGATCTCCGGTCTCACCATAACCAAATCCTTGAACTTCGGTAAAACGATAATGATAAATTTCCGGCTGTGGGTGGTGGTGGGGTGGGTAACTGGACCAACGTCCCGGAAAGGTAATCACCTCACCCAAGACCAGATTAGCATCGGGGCGATTTCGCTTATCAAAAAGGGTACGAACCATGCGGTAGGCGGTATCATCCAGTAAGCCCTTGCCGCGGTGCTCGCTTAACAACAGATTCCCAGAGTCAAAAAATTGGGGTTCAAAGCGCAGTTCATTGCGGACCTGCGATAGTGCCAATTCACAGTCCGTTATGGCGATAATCATCACCGATGCGTCAGCGTCAAAATGAATGGCAGCGGGATCCTCGTCAAAAATCGACTGTCGCTCTGCTTTATATCGTTTCCCGCGACTTTCTTTCCCACCACCTTGTTTCCCACGACAATGAAACGTTATTTTGCCTTGCAGTAATAAAATGGCGGATTCCAAGCCACCATTGACTGTCCACTCCTCTCCGGCACGTAACTTCAGAATAGCGAAGTGGATGCCGGTATCATCAGTCGCCTCACCGATCGTGGTAATGCTTGTTAGGCCAAAAGAAAAGCCTTGATGATGGTGCAACAGCGATGTCATGGGGTGTCTCCGTCAGTGCCTATTCTAGTGTTAAGCCTCTTGCCAAAGATGGATACATTGCAAAAAATCTTTGGCGATAACATTACGGATCTCGTCCAGCTCAATTTCATCCTTTAAAAAACGCTGCCAGGGCTGCCAAAATATACTCCGACCAATGGCAAAACCACTGACTTTTCCCGAGGCTTTCGCGCGGCCGATTAACGGGCCGAAACTCGCGATTTCCATTTGCTGCCCCCCTAGCAAAATGATGCGTGCATGGGGGTCATTATGCTCCAGGATATCCGCTAGTGTAGACCAGTGGGTAGCAGAAATGTCACCGGCTATTTTCCACCAAAAAGGGTAAATTGACTGCTCATAGACCCTGCTCATGGCCTCACCTGTCGCCAACTCGTGATCGGCAAATTCACCGGGTATAATCAATTCCACCATGAGTCGACGATCAAGATGGTCACAGACCATGGCGAGATCTTTCAAGCGCAAGAGTTGTTGCCGCCGAATCTCTTCATTGAGTCTGGGATGATATTGCCAAAGCACTTTAACGAACCAAGACGCTGGGCGTTGTAAAATTTCCTGGTAAAGTGGTTTATCCCCCAGCCAACTTACCGGTAGGCTAAGAGGCTGCTCAATGGGTACGCCAACGGTTACTCCTTTTCCGATGTGCGACGCTAAAATATCCGCCCCATAATCCGGGTCAATCAGTATTGCCA
>JASJXV010000121.1 GCA_030123805.1 Gammaproteobacteria bacterium | reverse complement strand
TTGCCAGCTCCGTAGGGGTATCTACACTGCCGTGTTTAATCGCATAGACGCTAAATGCTTTGCTTCGTAGTGCAGTCAGATAATGTCATAGCTGCCATTCCTTCAGTACTTCAGCATTTCAATTCGCCATGTTCAAGTCGCGTACAGACAGACTCTGGTCACTAAGACCGCGGATAGAGACGATAAATTCCAGATCGGACACCTGGCGTCGATTAGCTCATCCTCACCAGGTGTAATACCATGGGGGAGAATTTAGTGGAGAATCAAGATATGGCAACTTCAAAGGGATTCCAGTTCGATACGCTGAGCTTGCACGCGGGCCAACAACCAGACCCTGTTACAGGCGCGCGAGCCACCCCGATCTACCAGACAGCCGCCTATGTCTTCAAGGATACCGATCATGCTGTGGGTCTGTTCAACATTGAGCGTGCGGGTCATGTGTATTCCCGACTTTCCAATCCGACCAACGCTGTTCTGGAAGAGCGGATTGCGGCACTGGAAGGCGGAGTGGGAGCCATTTGCACTGCCAGTGGTCAGGCTGCCATGCATCTTGGCATAATCACCTTGCTCAGTGCTGGTGATCACATTGTTTCGTCAAGAAGTATCTATGGGGGATCTCACAATCTGCTGGAATATACACTGCCCAGATTCGGCATAACCACCACTTTCGTTGATCCCAGAGATCCCGGTGCATTTGCAGCGGCTATTCAACCTGAGACAAAACTCCTGTTTGGAGAAATACTGGGAAATCCAGGTCTTGAAGTGCTGAATGTACCCGAAGTTGCAAAAGTTGCACACGCTGCTGACCTGCCCTTAATGGTTGACGCAACCTTTGCAACGCCATGGTTGTGCAGACCTATAGAATTGGGTGCTGACATAGTTATGCATTCAGCTACCAAATTTCTTAGCGGTCATGGCATTGTCATCGGCGGCATTCTGGTAGATGGCGGTACTTTCGATTGGCAATCCAGCAACAAATTCCCCACCCTGACAGAACCCTATAACGGTTTTCATGATCTGAATTTCTCTGAAGAATTTGGTCCTGCAGCGTTTATCACACGGGCAAGAAAGGAAGGACTGAGAGATTTTGGTGCCTGTATGTCTCCCACAACAGCGTTCTACATACTGCAGGGTGTGGAAACGTTGCCAATAAGGATGGCAAGACATGTGGAGAATACCGGTCGTGTTGTTGAATTCTTATCTGCTCATGATGCAGTTGAATGGGTAAGTCATCCGGATTGTCCAGACCATCCTGACTATGAACTAGCCAGGATAATACTACCCAGGGGTTGTGGCGCTGTGTTCAGTTTTGGGATAAAGGGTGGACGAGATGCTGGCCAAAAATTTATAGAGAATCTGAATATTTTCTCCCATCTGGCTAACGTGGGAGACGCGAAATCACTTGTTATCCACCCCGCCAGTACCACACACCATAGAATGGATGCAGCATCATTGGCAAAAGCGGGCATCACTGAAGGTCTCATTCGACTTTCTATCGGTCTTGAGGATCCGGAAGATCTAATCAACGATCTCAGTCGAGCCTTGAAAATTTCCCAGAGAGCCTAGTACTCCATCATCTGGTAAGCTCTGAACCCATCAATTCCAGGTAGATGGAGTACTAACCATGGATATAGAAATAAATGGACAACAGATGTTCTACAGTACCGGGAATGGTTCATTCAGTCGCAGCCAGCCTTCGGTGGTTTTCATTCACGGTGCCGGACTTGACCATTCAGTTTGGGTTCTGCCAAGCCGCTATTTTGCGAGACACGGTTATAATGTTGTTTCTCTCGATCTCCCGGCACACGGTAGATCTCAGGGGCAGCCATTAGACAGTATTGAGGAGATGGCCAACTGGGTATCAGAACTGATTCGATCAATCGGAATTCCGTCAGCATCTATTGTTGGACACAGTATGGGTTCTCTGGTGGCACTGACAATTGCCGCTAACTTTGAGGCGCAGGTACGTAGTCTTGCTTTACTTGGAACGGCAGTGCCGATGCGTGTTTCGGACCAGTTACTGGCTGCTGCGGAAGCAAACAGCCATGATGCCATCGACATGTCAAACATGTGGAGTCATAGCCAGACAGGTCAAATGGGTGGCAATGACAACCCTGGTATGTGGATGATGGGAGCGGAGCAACGTTTGTTAGAACGAACGGGTAAAGGTGTCTATTTCACTGATTTTACCGCTTGTAACAATTTTAGCATGGGGGTCGAATTGGCACAGTCAATAACCTGTCCCGCTCTCATTATAGCGGGAGAAGCGGATATCATGACACCCCCCAGGAATGCAAAAACAGTTGCCGCGTTGCTGCCAAATTGCCGGGTCACAGTGTTGGATAATTGCGGTCACTCAATGCTGAGTGAAAAACCGGATCGACTTCTGGATGAGTTGATTACCATTGTTTGAATTGTGGCAGGGCGATCATATTAGTGCATATGATTAGCAGTTGTATTCCACCAATCTATAAACATTTTGATTTCGTTGTTCAGAAGGTCCAGCGCCGATCTGGCCTGGATTGAATTTCCTGTTTTTAATGTGATTTCAAACTGTCCTACAGCTTCTTGTATTCCAGGCACACCGCAATACTTCACTGCTCCTTTAAGGCGATGCACATGCTGCTGAAGTAGCTGTGCTTTTTCGGCATTGAAAGCGTTGTTGATAGCTAGCTGGTCTTCAGGTAGTGTGTCCTTGAGAATGGCAAGTAGTTCCTGTGCCAGCTCACGTTTATTGTTGGCTAACTTCAAACCTGATTCCCAATCGACAATCAACTTATCGCGTGTTTTTTCCGGGGGTTGAATCGACACATCTGACTTGGCCCATTTGTCCAGTTTTGCCCTTAGCTGTTGGTCACTGACGGGTTTTACAACATAGTCGTCCATTCCAGCATTCAACAGTTGCATGATCTCATCCGGTTGAGCGTGAGCTGTCAGGGCAACAACGGGTATTTTTTGCCCCTGAGCTTCATTGTCATGAATTCGCTTCATCGCTTCAATACCGTTCATTCCCGGCATCTCAACGTCCATTAAAACCAAATCAAAATGGGTCTCTGAAGCATATCGGACGGCTTCCTCGCCACTGTGGGCTGCTGTGACCTCTACTCCCAAATCCTCCAATAACCTACACACGAGTTTCAGATTTATTTGATTGTCATCTACCGCAAGCACACTAAGGCGCTCCCGGTCTTCCGGGTTGATGGTACCGGTTTCAATTTTCGAGTTGTCCAGGACGGCATTAATTATTTTTAACAGACTCTCAGACGAGTTTTTAACTCTATTGAGATATTCCGCCTGCTTGCCGGTCAGGTCGGTTTTAAGCAGGAGATTAGTGAATCCGATAATACCATTGAGGGGAATCCTTACTTCATGGCTCATGTTTGCCAGAAATTCGGTTCTGACGCGGCTGTCTGCTTCGACTTCCTGTTTGGCTGTATCGAGTTCAATGTCCTGAATTTCGATTGTGTCCAGTGTTTCCTGGCGATCGCGGGTTACCTGGTCACCAGGAACCTGATGCGAAGCTCTCACGGCTGCTGACATTTTCTGCATCGATTTGGCAAGCGCATCCAACTCGATCAATTCAGTCTCCGGGATTGTTATCACTGTTTCCCCGCTGGAGATTTCCATCACTGATCTTTGCAACGCTCGCAACTGTGTGGTGATCTTTTGTTCGGTAGTTATGGCCAGATAGACTGCAAATGACGACAGCAACAACATTAGACAGATCGAAATGATCAGATGCTCGTATCCCATGATCTGAATGGTCGAAAGTGTGAGAATGAGTGATGTACCCACCACCGGCAACAACGTGAATAGCAGGATTCGGTGTCTGATACTATATTTTCTCATGGTGATTACTTGATTTCTGATTGACCCAATTCCACTAAAAATAGTCCCTGCTGTGGTGGACTCATGGGCCGATCAAGTCAGATTCAAACGAGTGGAAATGGCAATAAGTAATGCTGCAGAGCGTCCATTCCCTCATGTGCGTTCCTTGCTTTATCCTGGCATATAGATAGATAATCTGGATATTAACGGTTTTGACTCGAATAGCCTAATATCCATTTCCGGGATGATCTTTACAAAAAAACTCAGGCAAGTACGAATGGAATTTCCAACTATTGAGTCCGGTATCGGAAAGACTCCTTTGGTCAGGATGCAACGTCTTCCCGGTAACACTTCGAATACTTTATTGCTGAAGCTGGAAGGCAATAATCCTGCTGGTTCGGTGAAAGACCGACCGGCGCTGAGTATGATCAATGAAGCAGAGCAGAAAGGCGAGATCCGTCCCGGGGATACACTGATTGAGGCGACCAGTGGGAATACCGGCATTGCACTCGCCATGGTAGCGGCCATCAAAGGGTATCGCCTGATTCTGATCATGCCGTCACACATGAGCGATGAACGCAAGACTGCCATGACAGCGTATGGTGCCGAATTGATTACTGTGACTAAGGAAGAGGGCATGGAAGGTGCGCGTGATCTCGCAGAGAAGATGCAGGCGGACGGGCTTGGGCGGGTGCTTGATCAATTTGGCAACCAGGACAACCCATTGTCCCACTACACGGGTACGGGCCCTGAAATATGGGAGCAAACCGAGGGGACAATAACCCATCTGGTCAGCTCTATGGGTACCACGGGTACGATTATGGGGGTTTCACGATTCTTGAAGGAAAAAAATCCCGAAATTCAGATAATCGGATTGCAGCCGGTTGAGGGTTCAGCGATTCCGGGTATCCGACGCTGGCCCAAAGCGTACCTGCCCAGGATATTTGATCCGGTACGCGTGGACAGGATCATCGACATGTCTCAGAGTCAGGCAGAGATTACCATGCGGGACCTGGCAAGGGAGGAGGGGATATTTTGTGGCGTTTCATCCGGAGGAGCTGTTGCGGGCGCACTGCAACTTAGCCAGGAAGTGGAAAATGCTATAATAGTTTCTATCATATGTGATCGTGGCGACAGATATCTCTCGACCGGTGTTTTTACTCCTGAGGAGTGACTTCGGTATTCAGGATTCCCAAAATTGTGAGAAAGAAATTTCCTTCAGATCCGTTTCTGGTGGAGCTTGATGAACTGCACCCCGATGGCTACGGGCTTGGTGAGTATGGTGGTCGAAAGATCGCTGTGACGGGGGTGTTACCCGCAGAAAAAGCCAGAGTTCAAGTCTATTCGAAACGCAGAAAACTGGTATTCGCACGTCCAATCGAGATATTGGATCCATCCCCTGACCGGGTGGTCTCATCCTGTCGCCACAGTGATAGTTGTGGGGGCTGCAGCCTGCACCACTGCAGTCCGACCAAGCAACTGGCATACAAACAGTCACGTCTCCTTGCTGAACTTGCTCCTTGCAATCCCCAGACAATTTTAGATCCGCTTACCGGACCGATTCTTGCCTATCGGAGGAAAGCCAGACTGGGAGTTAAATATGTTGCAAAGAAAGCTCGAGTGCTGGTGGGATTCAGAGAGAAAGGCGGAAAGTATCTGGCTGAAATTGATGCTTGCGTGGTGTTGCACAATTCGGTAGGCAGCCGTATAACCGAACTCAGAGCATTGATTGCCGATATGGATTGCTATCGGACCCTGCCGCAGATCGAAGTTGCAGTGGGTGACAATTCAACCGCGTTGGTTTTCAGGCATCTGCAGCCTTTATCTGCATCAGATGTCGAGAAGCTGAAGAATTTTGGCAGCTATAGTCAGCTGGAAATATACTTGCAATCAGGTGGATTGGAGACAGTAGGGAAGATTTGGCCTTGTAATGCAGAAGAGAGACTGCATTACAAGATCCCATCATTTGATCTTGAGATGGCCTTTCATCCCATGGACTTCATCCAGGTAAATCAGGATATTAACCTGCAGCTCATTGAACTGGTAGTGGCGCTTTTGGATCCTCAGCCGAGTGATGAAATACTGGATCTCTTCTGCGGAATTGGTAACTTTAGTTTGCCTCTGGCAGCTGGCAGTGCTCGAGTTTTGGGCGTAGAAGGAGCATCGGGTTCCGTTCAACGAGCCACTGAGAATGCACAACGAAATAGAGTGACTAACGCGACTTTTAAGGAAGCAGATCTAATCGCAGAGACGAGTAATCAGATCTGGCTGGAGGATTCCTTCAACAAGGTTTTGCTGGATCCTCCACGTTCAGGTGCGTTGCAGGTTGTGCAACAATTAACTCGTTCAAATGTCAATAAGATAGTATACGTTTCATGCAATCCGGTGACGCTGGCTCGAGATTCTTTGCACCTGGTGGAAGCGGGATTTAGTGTATCAAAAACCGGTGTAATTGATATGTTTCCACACACCAATCATGTTGAATCAATTGCGTTATTTGAGAGATAGACATGGTAAAAGTTAGAGAAGACCATCCGTTACACTACGATGGCAGCATAAATCTGGATCTCTGGTTAGAGAAAATTGTTGCACAAGCAGATCTGGCTGACGATACGCGGCTTAGATCAGCATGTGAACTCAGCTGGAGTGCAGAACAGAAGACCATCGCTGCAAATCAAATATGGGTTGCAGGCAAAAGTAGCTTTCAAACCGGTCTTGAAATGGCAGACATTCTGGTCGAACTTTGTCTGGATGAAGAAAGCATAGTGGCTGGTGTTATCTATAGGGCAGTAAGAGAACAACAGATCCCGCTTGAGGAAGTTGAACAACATCTTGGTAAAAGTGTTGCAGATCTGGTTCAGGGTGTGTTGCGGATGGCTGCGATCAGTGGCATACAGATCATGAATGAAAATCCGGTATTGGGCCAGACACAGGATCAACTGGATCAAGCGCGCAAAATGCTTGTGGCCCTTGTGGATGATGTGAGGGTTGCATTGATTAAGCTCGCTGAAAGAACCTGTGCTATCCGAAAAGCCAGGGTCCACGCATCAGAGAAACAAATAGCTCTCGCACGGGAAATTTTCGATATCTACGCACCATTGGCACATCGTTTGGGCATAGGACATCTTAAGTGGGAACTGGAGGATCTCGCATTCAGGTATCTTGAAGCGGATGCGTATATGCAGATTGCGAAGCTGCTGGATGAAAAGCGTGTCGCAAGACAGGAATACGTAGACAAGGTTCTCGACAACTTGTCTCAAACGCTAAAGGTAATGAAAATTGATGCACAGCTTGAAGGAAGAGTCAAACACATTTATAGCATCTGGCAGAAAATGGTCGAGAAAAAAATTCCTTTTAATCAGGTATACGATGTGAGTGCGGTGCGCATCCTGGTACACGATGAAAATGATTGCTATCGTGTCCTGGGTGCGGTGCATAGACTTTGGCACAATATACCTCGCGAGTTTGATGACTATATTGCTACACCCAAAGAGAATGGGTATCGATCATTGCACACCGCGGTGTTTGGACCGAAAGGTAAAGTGATTGAGGTGCAGATCAGAACATTCGAGATGCACGAAGAAGCTGAATTGGGGGTTTGTTCCCATTGGCGATATAAGAGCGGGGAGCAAAGTACCAAGTCGGACAGTTACGAAAAGAAGATTAACTGGTTAAGACAAATACTTGAATGGCAGGAGGAACTCGGTGACATCCCTGGAATGGCGAAGGAACTCATTGGTGAAATCGGTCAGGACAGGATCTATGTGTTCACGCCGGATGGGCATGTTGTCGATTTGATGCCGACTGCGACACCCCTGGATTTTGCATATAAGGTGCACACTGAAGTTGGCCATCGCTGTCGCGGAGCGAAAGTAAATGGGCATATAGTTTCACTTAATTCGAAGCTCCATACGGGTGATCAAGTGGAGATCGTCACAGAGGAAAATGCCTCTCCCCGTAGAGAATGGTTATATGATCATCTGGGATATTTGAATACTTCTCGAGCAAGAGCAAAAGTACAAAATTGGTTTCGTTCACGAGATCGAGCAAAGAACATTGCCGAGGGTCAGCAATTACTAGCAAGTGAATTCGATCATTTGGGAATCAAGAGAATCAACTATGATACAGTTGCCAGGTCTCTTGGATTTACGCGGGTTGATGATCTGTTCGCGACGGTTGGTTCCGGTGAATTTTCCAGTCGGCTGGCTATTGAGGCTGTGCAAGAACTCGAAGGTATTGTCAGTTCAAGTGATCAATTGGATCTGGCATTGGGTTCGGAGGATACTTCTGTAGCAGGCGGGGAAGTGACCATGTCGGGTGCCGGAAGGTTGCCTGTTGAGCACGCAGAGTGTTGTAAACCAGTACCCGGTGATCCAATAGTTGGTGTAATCGATGCGAGTAATAAAGTTATCGTGCATAGAAAGGATTGCCTTAAAGTACTTCAGATGGATTTAGCCGGTAACCTGATAGAGATCAACTGGGAAACCGGTAAAGCCAAGACCTTTCCTGTGGATGTGCTGGTGAATGCTTATGATCGGTCCGGCTTGATGTTTGATGTTACTTCTGTGCTTGTAACTGAACGGTTAAATATGAGTTCGGTAAACACAGAATTAGATAGCAAAAACAACATCGTCAGCTTAATGTTGACTGTGGACGTCAAAAGTTTGGACGAATTATTAAGATTGCTGGAAAGGATCGAACAGATACCCAATGTGATTGAAGCCAGAAGAACCATTAATGCCAGCCCCCTCATCATCTAAAAATTTCAAACCGTATTTTTATTGGAATCTATTCCCTCAACGGGATCAGGAATTCCCCGTTTAGGGCTGAAATTAGTATTAAGTAACCAACGGAGTAGTAGCAGTGAAGATAATATTACTGGGTGCACCAGGTGTCGGAAAGGGTACACAGGCGCAGTATATTACCGAAAAATACGGTATTCCGCAGATATCTACCGGTGATATGTTGAGAGAGGCTATCAAATCGGGCTCAGAATTGGGTAATAAAGTAAAAAAAGTCATGCAGTCCGGTGCATTGGTAACGGACTATATTATTATTGATCTGGTAAAAGAAAGGATTGCACAACCCGACTGCCTTGGTGGTTTCCTGTTTGATGGATTCCCCAGAACAATTCCGCAAGCTAAAGCATTGCTAGAAGAAGGGATCGAGATTGATCGAGTCGTAGAAATCGGCGTGCCCGATGATGAAATTGTTTCCAGACTTGGAGGCAGGCGAGTACATGAAGGGTCGGGGAGAACCTATCATGTTATCTATAATCCCCCTATTGCGGCGGACAAAGATGATGCAACCGGTGAACCGCTGGTACAGAGGGAGGACGATAGGGAGGAGACCATCCGAGTTCGCCTCAGAGTGTATAAGCAGCAGACCGAACCTCTGGTTTCTTTCTACTTGAAGCTTTCTGAAGATGAATCATTAGGCATAAAATATTCTTGTGTTGATGGTGTTGGTACAACCGAAGAAATAAGTCGTCAGATTTTGGCGTTTTTGGCTTCGTGAATTTGGTCAGAAATCTTTAATACACAAATGCAATTTTGGGATAAAGTGGGCAAGAATAACGTAAACAAATTCCCAAGTTAACAAACAGTATTGATAGGTCGCGAGTTGATTAACAGAAAAAATATCGAAATTAAATAATATTTTCGATAAAAACTTGTGATTCATCTAAAAAAGACTTCATTTTGGTAAAATTTTGATGTTTTTTAGTGCAAACTCTTTTTTTTTTTCTTAAAATCATTTTAGTTTCGTGGACACCAATTGAACTTGAGTTTTTGAGAACAATAAACATTACTGCCGGGGAGAAAGTCCAGAAGAAAAAGTGAGCGTAAATTTTGGCACATCGTAATTTGCGCTACTGTTTTAGTTAACCGGATTGAATTTCAAAGTTAATTAAAAAATAGGAGAAGGACGCTATAAAAGGAAGATGTAATCTCATCAAACCAACAGCGAAAGAGGATCTGCCGTGACCAACAAGAAAGTTACAAAGAAAAAACCCGCTGCCAGGAAAGCAGTAACCAAAAAGAAAACTGCAGCCAAGAAAACTGTAGCCAAGAAAACTGTAGTTGCCAAGAAAAAGGCACCAGCCAAGAAAAAGGTAGTTGCCAAGAAAAAGGCACCAGCCAAGAAAAAGGTAGCTGCAAAGAAAACAGTGGCTAAGAAAAAGGTCGCCATGAAAAAGGTCGCCATGAAAAAAGTAGCCAAGAAAACTGTAGCCAAGATAAAACCAGCCGCTAAGAAGAAGGCTGCCAAGAAAAAACCAGCCGCCAAAAAGAAAGCTG
>JASJXV010000002.1 GCA_030123805.1 Gammaproteobacteria bacterium | reverse complement strand
GAAGTTTTCTTTTGTAAATGCGTTATAGGTTGCTTCTGCTTCTTCAGGATTGGGAGTCGTGGCCGAAATAATATGCGTTGTTATCCCACCTTCTGCACACTCTCTGATCTTATCATGGCACTCTTCTGCAGTACCCAGAATAGCTATCTGGTCAACTAACTCGTCCGTGATGGCTCCCGTTGTTCTGGCTCTGTCTTTGGCAGCCCAGCCTTCTTTTATCTCTGCAGCTATCTCCGGGTAGCCAGACCAGGCAAGAAAATTGTTGTATACCGGCGTGGCATAGTAGGGTGCAAAATTGGCACGGATAACATTTCTGGCGGCTTCCAAATCTTCTGTAACACATACCATATGCCGACACACAACCTCTACATCTGCAGCATTCTTGCCAGCCCTTTCTGCCCCGATTTTCATATGCTCCATCATCCTGGGCAACACCTTTCTGGGAAACAGATTGACGATCACACCATCGCCCACCTCCGCTGCCATTTCCATCATTTTTGCACGCAGTGCGGCAATGTAAATAGGTTGCGACCCAGGCTCCAGAGGCAACTGCCTGTAGCCATGACTCTGCACTGTAACACCATCAAAATCGCTCTTTGCACCGCTTAGCATCTCTCTGACCAACTGTGTTGTTTCCTTCACTCGGGTCAGTGGTTTTTCGAATGCCTGGCCGTTCCAGTTCTCCATCATGGTATGGCTTGATGAACCCAAACCAAGGATAAATCGGCCATTAGAAATCTTGTTGAGTATATGGGTGGTTGACGCCAGTACCGCCGGTGTTCTGGTATATACAGGAATTATCGCTGTGCCTATACGCACCCGATTGGTTCGCTCGGCCACTGCCACTGCCATGGTCAGTGCATCAATGCCCGAGCTATCGGCAAACCATACATCGTCGTAGCCTTGCTCCTCTGCCCAAACTGCCTGTTCCAGAGTGGCGTCCACTCCGCGGGGATTAGGCAAAGTTACTGCGGTTCTTTGTGGAACTGTCATAGTGATAACCCTTTATTTCAAATTGTAAGAATGCAGTTTGCTACTCGTTGATTGCTGAACCCCGGAGTATCCTGCTGCTGTTTTATTCTTTATTCTGCAGCCGGATGCTAGCTATTTTGTCAGATACTGAAAAATTCTGCTTGCGACTATAATATCTCGTTAGCGCTGATAGGTTCTTCTGCCTCACGGATCGATCCAACCAGACCCGGACGATAAAGTTCCTTTTTCTCGCCGGATTTCTTGCGTTCAAATTTCTTTGCTGACGTGTAAATTGGATCTTTCAATTCCGCAGCAGCATAAGACTTCTTAACTCGCGCAGCTGGTACCGGCCGGTAGTCAGTAGTACGTTGCAGCGGAGTTCTCCCAATGGACCTGATGATCGCTTCCATTTCCTCTGGCGAAGTCTCCTGTCCATGGCTGGCGCCAGCCGCACGCGTGATGGTTTCGTTCATCAAGGTGCCGCCCAGATCATTCACACCGGCGTTCAGGCATGCCTGCACGCCTTTGGGTCCCATTTTGGTCCAGGATGCCTGAATATTAACAAAATGAGGATGCAGCGCCAGTCGTGCAACGGCATGAATCAGAATGCTCTCCCTGAAGGTAAGTCCCTTGCGGGCATGGCCTTTCAGGTAGATGGGCGCTTCCATATGAATAAACGGCAGCACCACAAATTCCGTAAACCCAGCCGTTTTTTTCTGCAAATCTCTCAATTTCAGCAGGTGACGGGCGACATGTTTATACGCCTCAATATGTCCACACATGATTGTGGCTGTGGTGTTGAATCCAACCTTGTGTGCCGCCTCCATCACTTGCAGCCATTGATTGGAGTTAATCTTATCCGGACAGAGTGTTGCCCTGACTTCATCATCGAGTATTTCGGCAGCAGTACCCGGTAATGTACCGAGACCTGCTTCCTTGAGTTGACCCAGGTATTCTTCCAATTCCAGTCCCAATGTATGTGCACCCTGCCACACCTCCAGGGGTGAAAACGCATGGATATGCATTTCCGGGACTACCTGCTTTATGGAATGGCAGATATTGATGTAGGTATTGCCATCGTATTCCGGATGAATGCCGCCCTGCAGGCATACTTCTGACGCGCCTCTGTCCCAGGCTTCGCGCGTTCGCCGCATTATTTCTTCCGGTTCCAGATTATACGGACGCCCCCGCAAGTTTTCGCTCATCTTACCCTTGGAGAAGGCGCAAAACTGGCACTTGAAATAACAGACATTGGTGTAGTTGATATTACGATTGACAACATAAGTGACTTTATCGCCATTAACCTGTCTGCGAATCTCATCCGCAGCCTGGCATACATGCGTAAAATCAGCATCCCTGGCTTGAAGTAATCGAATCACCTCATGCTCTGCCAGATCTTCACCTTGTTTGGCTTTTATCAGAATGTCGTTAAGATCCTTACTGGCGTTTGTTTTAGGAACGGCTGTTACAGCATGCAGAACTTGCTTCGGCGGATCGATTACAACACCTGCTGACCAATTCTCGTTCCTGACAAAACCCTGTCCATCAATGTGACCCAGCACTTTCCCTTGTAGAATCGGGTCCACCCAACGATCCACATTCATTGCATAATTCGGATACAGGGCAAGCCGCTCAACCAGATGCTTTCCTGCTGCAGCAGTTTCGTTAGCAAGATCCTCAAGATGGGGCCAGGGTGCTTCCGGGTTTACAAAATCCGGAGTGACCGGTGACACACCTCCCCAGTCATTTATACCGGCTGAAACTATTTGCTTGAGCACGCCCGGGCTCAAATTGGGAGGCGCCTGAATATTCATGCCAGATCCAAAAGTGATTCTGGCCATGGCAATGGTCCATAGCAGCTCATTCAGGTCAGGTTCCGGGGCGTTTGCCATACGCGTATCGGGTTTGGCCCTGAAATTTTGTATGATGATTTCCTGGATGTGTCCATATTGATTATGCATATCTCTTAATGCGAGGAGTGATTCCAAACGTTCTCTACGGGTTTCACCTATGCCGATCAGAATACCCGAAGTGAAGGGTACAGCAGCCTCTCCTGCATTGCGCATGGTTTCATAACGCCGTTCCGGAACCTTGTCCGGAGACCCATGGTGCGGCATACCCTTCTCGGTTAATCGCAACGATGCACTCTCAAGCATGATACCCATGGAGACAGACAGAGTTCGCAGAGACTTGATCTCTGCAAGTGTCATCAAGCCAGGATTCAGATGGGGAAGAAGTCCCGTTTCATCAAACACCATTTCTGCGACTTCAGCCAGATACGCCAGAGTCGATTCGTGACCTAACTCCTCAAGTCCTTCTCGTGCAGCCTTGTAACGCAGTTCCGGCTTATCTCCCAGGGTAAAAAGCGCTTCCTTGCAACCGGCTTCGGCGCCTTGTTGGGCAATCGACAGTACCTGTTCACGGGTGAGAAACGGTGCTTTTATTTTTCTTGGAACCTGGGCAAAGGTGCAATAGTGGCATACATCTCGACACAGGTGGGTTAAAGGAATGAATACCTTACGCGAGTATGAAACCAGATTCTGGAATCCCTGGTCTCGAATATCTGCTGCTGCCTCCGCGAGCAGATCGGTTTCAGTCACTTCGGCAAAGCTTAGCACCTCTTGGTCCGATAGACTGCCTGAGGTGGCTTGGGTCAGCAGATTTATTATATTCTTCATTTCACTCTTCCAACAATCAGTTCAACACACACATATCATGTGTTCAGGGTTTGGGTCGCTATTCTCGTGGTCCGACATTTCGGACAGCCTCCCGGGAATAATTTAATTTCAATTCAAATCGCTCGCTGATGCCACTCGCAACCAGATACTGCCATGTGTGAGAGGGGATCTTACCTGCTTTTAATCGGCTTATCAGCAGCAGCAGATCATCGGGTGTATCTATATCAAGACCCAATCCAGGCAATTTTGTTACTCGTGGTCTTATGCCCAACTCTCTGGCGAAACCCAAATGCCTTCTGAAGCTGTCTTCGCCAAATCCGAATTTCATGCAATCCGGCGGCGAGCAACATATGCAGTTTGATCCACCCAGGTCCCGAGCCGGAACGATTGTAAATTCCGCATCGCCTGCACCCGCGTCCCCGATTTCATCACCAGGTCCCAATTCAGTAAGCACTATATTCAACTCTTCTACACTCACCATGGGTACATCGCCCGGAACAAATACTAATCGGTGCACACCCTCAGCAGACATCTGCCTGGCTGCCGCCGTTACGGCGGCAATCAGACCGGAATTCTCAGGTTCCGGTATTACCCTCGCATGATAGGTTTCTGCCAGCATCTTAACGGCTGGATCCCTGGTGACAACCCAACATTCATCTACCAGTTCGCAACTATCCAGGGTTGACAGTACATCCTCTACCATTGCCTGAAACAGTGACTGACGTTCTAATTCGCTTAGTACACCCGCCAATCTCTGCTTGGCATTCGCCAATTCCTTGATTGGTACTACTGCACACGTGGTTGGTTCCTGTCCTGAAATAGGTTTTTCTCCTCAAACAACACTCAAATTATGCTTCGCTATACCTATTTATCAATAACCTGTAAAAGGAAACAACCACTGTGATCTAACAATCGGGGAGGAACTAACTGCTTTCAGACATCCCTCTCGTCAAGGTGCGAGAAAAAGACAACGCATCTTCGGCTAATTGTATCCGATCCTTTAACGTTATCATTACTGAGGAAGTGACGATAGTCGCTATCCCCATATCTTCTACCACGGGTCGGAGTTCGGCATCCTCATGATCCAACACGAAACCGTCCAGCAAGTCAGCATAGTGTCGCGCCACAGAAACTGCACTCTGCGGCATATTCAATTCTTTCATCATCTTGGCAGTTGGGCCTTTCAGAGCCTGGCCACCGACGATGGGAGAGACGGCGATAACGGGTGCTGCAACATCTCTCAACATATTTCTGATACCTGGTATGGATAAAACAGGATCCACCGATACAAATGGATTGGACGGACATATTATAACCGCTGCAAGTTGTGGGTCGTGTAAAACTTCCTGAAAAGCCGGACTGGGTGTTGCCGCATCTATGTTGTCAAATCTAAACCCGACAACCTCTGGTTGACACCTGTCTCGCACAAAGTAATGCTGAAAGGACAACTTGCCACCCGCCTTGAGCAGAACCTGGGTAGCCACTCTGGAATCAGTCATCGGAAACACCTGATGATTCACTCCCAGTTTTGTACACAGGTACCGTGTCACTTCCGAGAGGGTTAACCCCTGATTCAGCATCGCCGTTCTGGTCAGATGAGTTGCCAGATCACGATCACCTAACTGGAACCAGGTTTCGTCACCAAGATTCCGCAATGCAGCGAGAAAATTCCATGTCTCACCTTCCAGTCCCCAGCCCTGCTCTTTGTTGTTGAGGTCAGCCAGCGTATACATTACGGTATCCAGGTCCGGACAGATTCTTAATCCCAGGTGATCGAAGTCATCCGCGGTATTGGTCACGATTGATAATTGATGCGGTGCCAACACCCTGGCTAAACCAAGGGCAAGTTTGGCTCCGCCCACACCACCGGAAATAGCCAAATACTTGCTGGCCGTTGCCCCACCGGAGTCGCTCACCTGAACAGATCCTGCTCTTTAGGCCGAATCAACGGCTGCACACCGCGCAGGGATTCATCTTCCGGTTCTTTTGGTTGATACCCCCGTACCAGCACAACAGGTGTTTTCTCATCCGTTTGCCCCATAACCAGAGATGCACCAGCCGCCATTTCATCGGCAGCACCGACTTGTGTTACCACCAATTCGCGTCCAAAGATATCCGTGCAGCCTACATAGTCTTCCAGAGCAGTAAATCCCGATACCCCTATAGCCAGGCCCAGAGAACCCATTCGCCATGCTCTGCCGATGCTGTCATTGATGATGACGGCAACGTTGACGCTGTATCTCTCTCGAATACCTTGCCGAATTTTTTGAGCGCTCGCATCGGGGTTGTTGGGTAACAGAAGCACCCTTTCCCGACCGTCCGTGTGATCAATATTCGACTGATCAATCCCTGCGTTGGCATGCACAAAACCGAGCTTGTGTTCCACTACCAGAACACCCGGTCTTTTACGCACCACTGCATTAGATTCAGAGAGAATGACCTCCACGTGGCGGGGATCCTTCTCCACCTCTGCAGCCAGATGTATGGCCTCTGTACTGGGCTCGATATCATTCAGGTTTATGTAACGATCTTCCGCCTTGGAGATAATCTTTTGCGCGATTACCAGAATATCATCATGTCGCAGGGATGCATGCATTGCGGATAGCGCTTCCCCCAGGATGGCAACCAGGTCGTCACCCGGTTCAATCATGGGGATCCCTGCCACTGCAGTGAAGGTCAATTGCATTCTGATTCGTTCTCGGGTTCACCGGTAATAACAATTCCGGCAGCATCAATCTTGTGATGTTTGTTAATGCTGATCAATACGGATGTCAGCGCTTCTGCGGCGGCGGCGTTGGCCAGAGGTCCCGCGTGCCACCCCTTCAAACCGGCCTCTGTTACCAGGAAGATCACTTTTTCCCTGGCATCACGCTTGTTTCCTGTCACCAGAACATCACAAGCAATTGCATGATCTTCTCTCAGATGTTGCGCACCGACATTCTGGAAAGCAGAAACAACCTGAACTTCATTACCGAGCAAGTCTTGCGCCATAACTGCTGCAGATCCATGCTCCGGCAGTTGCACAGTACCCACTTTTGGCGGTATAAGAGGTACAGTGACATCAATCAGAATCTTACCGACTAATCCCTCACGCACTGACTCAAGCGTGCTTAGCTGGTGTGCGAAGGGTACTGTGAGAACAACCAGATCTGCTGCCTTTGCGGCATCAAGATTCTCCATCCCCGTAACATTCAGATCAGGGAACTCTGCCAACAAATCAGACGCTGCGGCCCTGCCTTTTTCCAGGGTCCTGGAACCGATGACTATGCTGTACCCGGCACGAGACCATCTTCTTGCCAGACCACCACCCAGATCCCCGGTACCGCCCAAAATGGCGATTGTTTCTTTACGATCCGACATATATATACCACGTATGAACAAACAAGAGCGGCAGATTATTCCCTAATCTTGAACCGTGTACAACTGCGGTTTTTGTTCGTGAACATCGAGCTTCAAAAAGGGGACGGAGCCATTACTTTTAGATTAATCCCTGTAGACCCACCTGTTGATCTAAAAGTAATGGCTCCGTCCCCTTTTTTTTATCTGTCCAATTCATTGTGAATCAAAACGATACATTGCGCTGCAAACAACATCCTGGGTCCCAGACTGATCTTTATTGCACCCAGGCGTTTAATACTATTAAGGGTTTTCCTTGCTATGGGAATGTGATCGGTCAGCAAGAAGCAAACATCTCCGGCGAATTCTACCTTGCGTATATCAACTCCTTTCCTGTCCAGCAGATATATGGGATAGCTCTTTGACAGTTCCTTAATCAAATGTTCAAAGCTCAACGCCCTGACCTTCACTCCAGCTTCCACTTCAACCGCTGCCGCCTTTTTCAAGTCTCGCGCGGCATCCAGTGCCCGCGCAATGGCATTCAGCAAGGCTTGCTCAGCAAAACCACCCAGGTCGCCTATTTCTGAAGCGGTGAAGGTGATCGTTCGAGAATAATCCCGACTGCTCTCAAGTACTAGATGGACAATGACATCATCTCTATGGGATTTGGAGATAAACAGGGCATTCATTAAAGCATGAGCGAGAATTTCCACATGCGCGTCCTGTCCCACTGAGGCCAGGAAAGGCGTGCTGTCCGTGGGAGCCTTTCGCGCCTTTAGCACAAAAACCCTCATTCGAATTCAGTCCTCTAGCAACTATCAATTCAGGCTGGATAACACTGCCTGACCCAAAATCCATGTTTGTCCGTCAAGTATCTTTGCCTGCAGATTCACAACCTGGTTATTCCTGAATGGCATTAAAATCATTAAATACTTACTAATTCGTTCTCATAACCAGAAGTGAGTATGCCCTTATTGCATTTGGTACGCATATTTACTGTTTGCATTCGAATTATCCACAATTTCTGTGGATAACTATGGTGATAACTTCTGGATATCGTCGCTACAGCCTTGATTTCACTAGCCGACCGGAAGTTTGTACACTTTTCATACAAATTATTTTATCCATACAATTCAACAAGATACATCACTTCGAAGAGCTTCGAAATTGCAATTGTCGCTTCTTCTGTTGGCCTACAATTAAAATCTGCGCAGTTTCCCGAATTGTGAATAAAAATTATTGGCGACAGCCGTTTAACCCTTGTTTTTGTAGTGAAAACAACCTTCCTGATGTGTTTTTGTCGACATCTGACCCTGTACCGAGTGCAGAATAACCCTTTATTTACAGTGGTTTTACATCTTTCCTAAATTCTTAACAAAAATACCTCAATATTCATGTGTTATAATAATCCTTCTATTGCAGGGCACATCCCTAACGGATTTAATAAGCTGTCTGAAATCATCAACTCCTCTTGCCACTCTGACAGATTTCTTAATTCTGATATGAGAGTTCAGATCAAACCCAGCCAACCTTTCAGCAATCTCACCTGCACGGCTCAACACTCGATCATCCTGGACTGATTCCACTGCCACTCTCTGTTGAACCAGATCACTACCATAAAATCGCTCAGCTAATTGTGCAAGCTGCATTGCCTTAGAGTACCCGAAACGTAGCAGCAATCAGGCAATATTAACTGGTGCAGGCATTCCCCTTTCGGCTTCGGCCACATGAAGGAACGATTTCTTTCCTCCAACCAAAAAGTCACTAGCAACAGCCGGCGCCGCCCGCCCCGGTAATAGCAAATCCTTCAAGCGTTCCTAATACAGGTTTCGGGCAAGCGTGAATTGCACAGAGTAACTCTGTCCCGTCGTCAGAAATCACTGGACACCGCGATATGTGCAGATCTTGATTTACTATGTATATGTTATAGGGAATAACGATATCACCGCACAATCAGGTATTTAAACGGACTTTGCTCCTGAATTACCACCTGCTTTCGACGATGATCTGATTGATGCAAGACTCACCCCTATACCGGGAAGGCGTAGCATTGATATTTACATGGATCACTATATAGTTTATCCCTATAGTTTATCCATGCGTAATAATTTTCAGCAGGTCAGGTTCAAAATGGGTTCGATTACCGATTTTTTTGGCGACATCAAGACTTTATTAAAGGCAGCTACCCTAAAGCCATTGGATCCCGATACGAAAATGTCTGTGGGTCTGATGGTCCAAAATAATGCTGCTGCATTCCCGGATGATCTGGCGTTAATCTGCGAAGATGAATTTGTTACCTGGAAGGAACTCAATGAGAGATCAAACAGAGTCGCCTTATACCTGAAAAAAAATGGCATTGAAAAGGGAGACTGCATAAGCCTTGTCATGCAGAATCGCATTGAATTTCTGGTAACGCTGATCGGCATTGTTAAACTGGGCGCTATCGCCGGCCTTATCAATACCAACCTATCCAAAGTTCCTTTAGTCCATTGCATCAACCTGATTGAATCCAAAAAATGTATATTCGGGGAAGAACAAGTTGCGGCGTTAGACGCAGTGATAGATGAACTCTCTCTTGCCGAGGGCAATGATTATTTTTATGTTCAGGATACCGGAACATCAGGCTGCCCCTCATGGGCTTTGGTTCTTGATTCTTGTGACACCTCAATAGATTGTTTCAATCGACCTGAAACTGAACAGGTACAATGTGCTGAAACGGCTTACTATGTATTCACATCTGGCACCACCGGTTTACCCAAGGCAGCGATTGTGTCGCATAAAAGATCTATGCCTATGGGCCAGGCATCGGCCGATTTTATCCAGCGCCTTACGAGAAGAGACAGACTCTACAATTGTCTACCGCTGTACCATGCAACCGGACTCAACATGGGGTGGCAATCAACGGTGCACACAGGCGCATCCATGGTAATCCGACGCAAACTATCTGTCACTGCGTTCTGGGATGACATTCGAAAGTACGAGTGCACCAGTTTTGTATACATCGGCGAGTTCATTCGTTATCTCATGAGCCGACCTGAACAGAGTAACGATGCTGATAATCCCATCGTAAAATCCGTAGGCAATGGTCTGAGACCCGATATCTGGATGGATTTCAAGAAGCGCTTCAACATCCCGCGGATCGGTGAATTTTATGGCGCCAGCGAGGGTAACAGTGGCTTCGTCAACATCTTCAATAAAGACTGCACGGTGGGGATGGGAGTTGCTCCCATGGTCCTGGCTACCTATGACGTGGCAAATGATGAAGTAGTGCGCGACGAAAATGGCAGGTGTATTCCAGTGGAACCCGGAGAACCAGGCCTGCTTCTGATCGAAATAACCGAGAAGACGCAATTCGAAGGCTATACCAGCGAGGCAGCTACCAATAAAAAGATCTCTGAGAATGTGCTGCTCGAAGGAGACAGGTATTTCAATACCGGCGACCTGTTAAAACAGATTGACGTGGGTTTCAGTTTCGGACTAAAACACTACCAATTTGTCGATCGCGTTGGAGATACCTTTCGCTGGAAAGGTGAAAACGTATCCACCAATGAGGTAGGCGAGATACTCAATACTTACCCCGATATCCATATGAGCAATATTTACGGCGTTGAAATACCCGGTACGAATGGCAGGGCGGGTATGGCTGCACTCATACTCCGGCAGGGGTTATCGACCAGCGATGATCTGGATTTGGCTGATCTGTCCCAACATCTGACGGATAATCTGCCAAGTTATGCGAGACCCGTATTTTTACGCCTGCTACGGGAACAACCCACAACCACAACCATGAAACTCCTGAAAAGTGAACTGCGTGAACAGGCGTATCATCTGGATCAAACCGATGATGAGATATTAGCAATGAAACCGGGCGAATCTGTTTACACACCCCTGGACAGGGAATTCTACAATCTTATACTCGCCCAGAAAACGGGTTATTAGTCAATTAGTCACGCAGTGACTAATTGACGGCGGCAGGCTTTTGCGACACAAAATGCCGAGAGCCAGAGGAGATTAGTCACGCAGCGACTAATTGTTAAAAATCCCAAACAACTCTTCAAATGCCTTCATCTGGCCGCCGTTGGCAGATGATGGTACCAGGATCGGTGTCGAAACTCCTGCATCATACCAGGCTTCCAGCCCTTCCCTGACCATTGCGGGTGTACCAAACAAGGTCGTATCGGCGAGCCACCTGTCGGTCAGAAAAGAAGCAACCTTTTCCCTGTTACCGTCTTCGATTGCCTGTTCAATAGCCTCCATCTCTTCCAGGTACCCGGCTTCTTTCCAGTAGTTTCTGTAATTTGGCAACATGGCATAGCTGGTGAGGGTACGGCGATTTACCGCTTTTGCTGCCTCAACATCTTCATCAATACAGGTGGGGATCATGTTGCCTATAAAAAACGTTGCCCGTTTAGCATCGCTTAGTACACGCAGAGATTCTTGCATATGGGATCGCACACCATTGGCGAAAACCATGCCATCACCAATTTCTTCGGACAGGGCAATCATCTTTTTCCGAAGCGTGGCGAGAACTATTGGGGGTAATTCCCCTGCCCGTGGCACAGCCCTTAGCTCAGCCACAAAATTGCGGGTATCCGTCAACGGCTTACCGGCCGAGATTCCCCGAGAATTCAAAGCGGGTTCATGACTGACACCAATACCAAACCGAAACCGGCCACCAGACACTTCATGTATAAATGAGGCGGTTTGAGCAAAGTCCACTACTTGTCGATAGTAAATTGGTGCAATACTGGTACCGAAGACGATTTTGTCGGTTACCAACGCAAGCGCCTCGCATAACGCCAATCCATCACCCAGACTGGGGCAGAATATGCCTGTAAAACCACGTCTTTCAATATCTTTTGCCAATTCGAGGGTAGCCTTACGACGACCCGGTACGGCTGCCAGACTTAATGCAGGCATTTGACTCATAATACACTCCTGATTGATTGTTTTTTGAATACTGCTATCCATTTAGCTAGTTCTGTCCGTATGGTGCATAATAAAACATCATAGGAGACGGATGACGATTCGATGACAAAGTCCAGGAACAAATCTCTCACACACCAAAAAATTGCCATCGGGATTGGCGCTGCAATTATTGCCGGGTTAGTAATATATTTCTCAACACTCGTGGTTTCAGATATTCCCATGGGTGATTATGTAGCGGGTGTTCACTATGAAGAACTGGAAAATCCCCGTCGCCTTCGAGGAGACAAAATTGAGATAATGGAAGTTTTCTCCTATGCTTGTGTGCATTGTTACAACCTGGAACCTGATCTCGCGGATTGGGTTGTAGATAACCGGGACAAGACGACTTTTATTCGAGTTCCAGCCATTTCCAACGATTCCTGGCGAATACTCGCACGAGGCTACTATGCAACCGAGGTACTGGGTATAACTGAAGATTACCATCTGGGCTTGTTTCATGCTTTTCACGACAAACGCATCAACTTTAACAGCGTTGCGAAGTTGGCTAACTACTTTGACGGTAAGGGTACGACTGCTGAAGAATTCACCAAAACCATGAAATCACCCGAGGTCACAAAACTGATGACCGAAGCAGATAGTATCCAACGGCGGTATCGAGTCGCATCTGTACCTACCATTATCGTCAACGGTAAGTATCGAGTGAAAACCACGCAACAGGTGGGCAGATCACGAATTCTGGATGTGGTGGATTATCTGGTTGAGAAAGAACTGGCCGGGAAGCAGCAAGTACAAGCCGCTTCAAATTAGCGGTTCGAGAGTTCACAGAGATCCGCACCGGATTGTTTTCCGGAAGTGGTCATTGCCCTCATTCATCTTCTATGTTAACAGGTGCACTGGACGAAGGTGAACCTGGGGATCTCGGTCAGCCTCCTAGACCCCTGCCGGTCCCGGAAACTGGTCACGTAACACTCGTTTGAGTACTTTACCACTGGGATTGCGAGGAATCACATCAACAAATGCAACGCCTTTGGGCTGTTTGAAACGAGCCATCTTGCCATTACAGTAGTTGAGCACATCTGCCTCAGTTAAGGTGTCATTTTTCTTAACCACCACGGCAAAAGGCGACTCACCCCATGTTTCACTGGGCTGCCCAATCACCGCCACTTCAGCTATATCCTCATGGGCCAACAGGATGTTCTCCACTTCTGCGGGGTAAACATTCTCGCCGCCGGAAATCACCATGTCCTTGATTCTATCCTCAATGTATAGAAATCCTTCCTCATCCAGCACCCCAATATCTCCGGATTTAAGCCAGCCGTCCACCAGGGTTTCACTGGTCGCGTCCGGTTGGTTCCAATACTCTTTCATGATGTGCGGCCCTTTAATCCAAACTTCACCCTGTTCACCCGCCGCACAATCGGAACCATCTTCTTTTACGACTCGAACATCGGTATGGAAAAAGGCATTGCCAGTGGAACCCAGTTTGCGGTGGAAATTTTCCTCTGTAATGACTGCCGTGGGCCCACATGTTTCCGTTAATCCATAGATCTGATGCACCGGTATTCCCATCTCCTGATATTGTTTTATCAAATTCACCGGTAGTGGTGAGGCACCCGACATTATCCACCGAAGAGATGAATAATCGAACCGATCAAGTTGCGGCACCTGGGCCATAAAGTTGAGCATGGCAGGTACCAGTAGCCCAGCGTCAATTTTCTCTTCGCTGATCAACTCCCAGGCTCTGACAGGGTCAAATTCTCGCATCACGACACTGGTTATGCCCCTGTACACACATAGAGTCAGGGGTGTCAGTGAGCCCACATGAAACATGGGAAGCGCAACCAGAAACCTGTCTGCATCCCGCATATCACTGGTGATATTGATGGTGAGCAACGCCCACATTGATGTCGTGTGGGTGTGAACAACGCCTTTAGGCAATCCCGTCGTTCCCGAGGTATACATTATATAAAGCAGGTCATCATCCGCAGCGCCAATCTCGGGTTCAGCTGCTGACTGCTGTTCCTGAATATCCATATAACTCTCGGAAAAGTGGCTTTCAGCTATGCTAAAGGATACCTCTATCCAGTTTTTCAGATCAGTCTTTTCCCCACGGCTGTGAAGTTCCGCAACAGTGGCCACAAACTCCTCTCCAAAAATGAGCGTTTCCGAACCGCTATCTTTCAGGATGAACTCCAGTTCATCAGCCAGCAGGCGCCAATTCAGCGGTACTATTACCCCACCAATTTTGGCAATTGCAAAATAACACTCCATAAACTCCTTGCTATTCATCAACATCAGCGCTACGCGATCACCCGGCTTGATCCCTCTCTGCACCAGGCCATTAGCGATGCGATTCGAGCCCTGATTCAGCTCGAGGAAAGTCAATCTCAAGCCGGTGTGACTATCAACATAGGCTTCCCGTTGCGGATTCAAAAATGCGCGTCTGGCGAGAATCGATCCGATATTGACCATGATTAATTTCCTCCGGATGTTTACTGACAGTCCTGACTACCTGCCGACAATGCTCCTGGCGATTAACTCTTTCATGATTTCGGAAGTACCACCATAAATTCTCTGGATTCGGGCATCAACGTAGGCACGGGATATTTTGTACTCTTTCATGTAGCCATAGCCGCCAAACATCTGCAAACATTGATCTGCAACTCTGCCCTGCATTTCGGTTGCCGCGAGTTTGAGCATTGACGCAGCTTCGGTCGTTAATTCACCACGAGTGTATTGGACTACGCACTTTTCCGCCAATGCCGCACACAATGCTATTTCTGTTTTCATCTCAGCGAGTTTATAGCGGGTGTTCTGAAAAGTGGATAAAGTTTGGCCGAAGGCTTTTCGCTGCTGAACATACTCTACAGTCCAATCAAATATACCTTCTGCTGCCGCCACTCCGGCTACTCCCAGGATTAATCTTTCGCGCGGCAGCTCATTCATCAGGTTCGCGAAACCCTTGCCCTCACCCCCCAGAATATCAGCAGCAGATACCCTGACATCCTCGAGTATCAATTCTGACGTGTCTGCCGAATGAAGCCCCATTTTCTCAAGATTTCTTCCCCTGCTAAAACCATCAAGAGAACAATCCAGAGTGAATAAAGTCATTCCCTTTGCCCCCGCTTTCAGATCGGTTTTTGCGACCAGAATCATCACATCGCAATGCTGCCCATTGGTGATAAAGGTCTTCTGTCCATTCAAAATATAATCATCGCCATCACGCTGCGCAGTCATAAGAATCCCCTGCAAATCAGATCCGGCTGCAGGCTCGGTCATGCCTATGGCTGCAACCGCTTTACCGGTAGCCATCCCGGGTAACCATGTCTGCTTTTGTTGTTCTGTACCCATGTGCAGAAGATACGGCGCTGCAATATCGGAGTGTACTGAAACTGCTGAAGCCAGAGCACCGTAACCGGCTCTGGAGATTTCCTCTACCACGACACAACCAAGGTCAAAGGATGCGTCATAACCACCATATTCCGAAGGCATGTCAACGCACAGAAAGCCATTCTCACCGAGGTTGTTCCATATCTCTCGCGGCCAGATCCCAGCGCTTTCCCAGTCTTCGTAAAAAGGCTCCACCTCTCTATCCAGGAATTTCCTTACACTGTCTCTAAATAACTGCTTATCCGCTGCATCAAGTTCCACTTTTTTATGCATATCAGTATTCCAGAGACGCTTTGATAAATTGGCTTTTACCATTCATAAATATCAGTTTCGCAGTTTTGCAGATTATAGCTGAACAGATGCTCATCACTCACCCGACGCAGAATGCCGTGAATGGAACGGGCAACTCCGCCATGGCAGACCAGAAGTATATTTTTCTGACAGTCGTATCCCCTCAGTATATCCAGGCCTTTCGTGAGCCTGATACTGAAGTCCAGCAATGACTCTCCCTGGGGTGGTGCCGCGTAGATCTGCCGAGTAACCATCCAGCCATTGTATTCCGGGTATCGCGCGACTATTTCGTCCCTGGTCATACCTTCAAATACACCCATATTTCTTTCGGCGAATTCAGCTATCGTCTCTACCTCAACTTCCGCGGCTTCAGCTATGATCCGAGCCGTATCCAATGCTCGCTTCAGAGGCGAGGATATGATTCGATCAATCGGTGTCTGCTTCAAATCCACTGCTGCCTGCCGGGCCTGAATCAAACCCTCCTCATTTAATTCCGTATCAGTCGATCCCTGATATCTTCCCTGACGATTATAGTCAGTTTCGCCATGACGCAATATTAAGAGTCTACCCAATGTTCTGCCCTTTAGTGTTCCATTACTCCACGAATTCAACCGCATCGGCTATGCCATAGTCCTGTTATCAATTGCATCGATCAATGTGTCTACAAAGACTAATGATATCACCTGAACAACCAATAAAAGGAACTATCGAAATCCGAGATTCGCTGTGTATGCACATGGTTAATGGGGACCGACCGGAAAACATTTTTAACTTATGTTCTAATCGCTTCTTTTACCATTACTATCGCATCTATGGAAGCAGTCAAAACCTCTGAAATTCTCTCGGCTACCTGCGATGATCTGGCAGCAATTGAAGAGCTGGCTACACGCATATGGAACGCCCACTATCCAGGGATCATTACTCAGGAACAGATCGACTATATGCTCGCCCAGGATTATGCCATTGAAAGGTTGCAACAGGATCTGAAACAAGGTATCGGTATGGATAAATTATTAGTCGAAGGAAAATTGACCGGGTTTTCCGCCTACGGTCCAACATCAAGATCGGATGAAATCAAGCTGCACAAGTTGTACGTTGATCAATCGGTCCATGGCAAAGGATATGGTTACAAACTTCTGACACACTGTGAAAGCAATGTGAAAGCCAGGGGATATCATAAGATCATTCTGCAGGTAAACAAAAACAACAGTAAGGCAATCAAAGCTTATGAACGAAACCATTACTATCGGGAAGAGTCTGTGGTTGTCGATATAGGTGGCGGATTTGTCATGGATGATTTTATTATGGCGAAGATCCTTGATTAAAGGGAACTGGAATGACGAAACTAACAATACCACTCGGTGAGCTTGAAGGAATTCAAAACAATTGCCATCAAGCATGGCTGGGCATACCTTTTGCGAAACCACCTATTGGTGATCTGAGATTCTGTCCACCCCGACCGGTTGAGTCCTGGGTGGCTACCAGGCCCGCGACTGACTACGGCAATTCCTGCCCCCAGGGGACTCACTTGATCCCCGGTATGGCCGCATCAGGACCAAGGGATGAAGATTGCCTATACTTAAATGTATTTACCCCCAAAGCAGATAATGGCAATCGTCCCGTGCTGTTCTGGATACACGGCGGTGGATTTACGCTCGGATCAGGTTCCGAACTTCTATATCACGGCGGTCATCTGGCAGAACGCGGGGATGTTGTTGTGGTTACCATTCACTATCGATTGGCTGCACTCGGCTATGCCTGCTTTGGTAAAGAGAGCTATGCCTGGGGGGCTTCAGCGAACAATGGACAACTGGATCAGATCCAGGCATTAAAGTGGGTGCAAGAGTATATACGATACTTCGGCGGCGACCCGGACAATGTCACTATATTCGGCGAATCGGCCGGTTCTGCCGCGGTCGGTACATTACTGGCGATGCCGGATGCCAAAGGGCTTTTCCACAAAGCCGTTATGCAAAGTGGTGCGGCCCGGGCGCCTGGATTTGAATCGGCCAGCAAACTGGGTCGCAAGCTGCTTGAAGTCTTGAATGTCAGCGCAGACGATCATGCGGCTATCACCGCCTTGCCGGTAGATGACATTGTCAAAACCGCCATCAAACTCGCACACCCCGCCGAGATCTCATTTAGCCCGGCAGTGGATGAAAGATCCCTTCCCGAATCCCCTTCCCTGGCAAACAACGAAGGTTTTTCATCGGATATCCCCCTGATGATAGGTACCAACAGGGACGAGTGGAAACTCTTCAATGCCGTACCCGATCGCCCCCTCATGGAAGACAAACAACTGCTCACAGCCGTGCAGGACCTTCTGCATATCGAGGCACAGAGAGCCGGAGATATAATTCAGCTGTTCAGAAATGGGCGAGGGAAACATAACCTTCCGACTGAAAATCATGATATCTACGACGGCATATTTTCAGTGTTTCGAATGCGTGCGCCCTGCGCCAGGTTTGCCATAGATCACAGCCGTCACCAGCCCCTGACCTATCACTATCTGTTCTGTTGGGAATCCCCCGCTCGAAAAGGTGCGCTGGGGGCGTGTCACGCACTGGAAATACCCTTTGTCTTCGGCACTCTCGACGCACCCACCCAGGATCGATTTGCGGGAACAGGACCAGACGCCGAGACGCTGGCTGAGAACATGATGGATGCCTGGATTAATTTTGCCAGAAAGGGTAATCCCAGCCATAAGGGCATCGGTGACTGGCCAACTTACAACAGTGAATCCAGGTCAACGATGATTTTTGACCGCGTGTGTGGTGTCGAAGCAGATCCTTTCTCGGCGGAGAGAGTCGCTATTGAGTCGATTATTGAAACCGATACAGCGAGTTAAGCCGGGTTAATACGCTTCCCAGCTGAAGAGAGGCGATGCGCCCACACCCCGCCACATCGATGATGACACGAGCAGCTTCAGCTTCGAGTGTTAATTGCACGTCTCAGGCATAGTCGTTAGTGCAGCAGGTCAGGGTTGCTCGAAGCTGCGCAACCGTTCAAGTGTCTGGCCCCTGACCGTTTTTAGCGTCGCTAAATACGCCTCATCATCAAGATTAACCAGTTGCTTTGCTACCATCACGGCCTTATCCTGCGCCTGCTGCAGATCGACTGCGAGATCATCCAGGAAACCTGCATTCATGGCTTCCTCTGAATTGAACATCTTGCCTAATACGGTTGCCTGGTATTGTTGATTCACGGCTATCCGATCCTTTACTAACAGTAACGGCAGTTCCGTTAGAGCAATCCCAAAAGTCACCTCTGAGAAACCAATCTTCACATTACCGCGAACCCCAATTCGGTAATCGGAGACCAGTAGCAGCAGGGCGCCTGCGGCAACCGCATGACCCGTACAGATAGAGATAATCCGCAGCCTTGAACCGTAGAGAGCGAGCAGTATCTGCCTCATGATGTCCAGCAGTTGATCCGCAGCCGCCCCGCCTGCCTGGAGTATGTGGATGTCTACCCCCGCTGAAAAGGTTCTGATATTACCTGCCAAAAACAGGACTTTTAATGCCGGTGTGGCTTCCAATCTGTTGATAATTTCCAGGAGTTCAATCGCACTTGCCAAAGTAAATACATTGAATTTTCCATCATCGAAGGTCACGTGGGCCGTGGTTTCATCCTGGTGGACTGTAAATACATTGGTCACTTGCATCGCTCCTGTCATTACTCAGTTTAGTTCAGCCGGGTAATGATCTCAAATAGACCTGGCAATATGCCTTTGCCAAATCAGGACTGCTGACCGCGAGATTTTTTGTAGCGCTCTCTAAATCGAAGTAGACTGCATCGCGCTAGGCATTTTTAAGTACAACCAGAAATTATATCCAGAGGCAGCATATGAATCAGGCACCCAACCCATTTCTTCAAGACTGGGATACTCCCTTCGGTATACCCCAATTCGATCAAATCAAAACCGAGCACTATCTCCCGGCATTCGAACAAGCCATGGACGAGCATCTGGAAGAGGTAAATGTGATCGCCACTAGCCAGAGCCCGGCTTCATTTCAAAACACCATAGAGGCGCTGGAACTGTCGGGTTCTTTTCTCAATAGAGTAGCCAGTGTTTTCTTTAATCTGACATCTTCCGATACATCTGATGAACTTCAGGAAATCGAATTAAATATTAGGCCCCGTTATGCAGCTCACCAAAGCGGCATCCTGACCAACAATCAGCTCTTTTCACGGGTAGAATCTGTGTTCAACAGGAGAGACTCATTCACACTAACAGATGAACAACATACACTGCTTGAAGAAACTTACCGTCGCTTTATTCGGGCTGGTGCGGCTCTGGCAGCCGAGGCCAGGGACGAGGTAAATGCAATGGATGAGGAACTGTCCAGACTTGCAACGACTTTCGGTCAGAATGTATTGAAGGAAACTAACGACTTTGAACTAGTGCTGGATGATCCGGAAGAGTTGGCTGGATTGCCCGATTCTGTACTGGCTGCAGCTTCCCGGGAAGCCATGGACAGAGGGCATGAAGGTAAGTACGTATTTACTATTTCGAGATCTTCAATCACCCCCTTGCTGCAGTTTTCGGAACGCAGAGACCTTCGGGAGAAAATCTATACTGCCTATGTCCGCTGCGCTGATAACGGCAACGCGCGTGACAATAACGACATTGTGCTGAAAATTTCCTCGCTACGCAGCAAACGGGCCAATCTCCTGGGTTTTGCATCGCATGCTCATTACATGCTGGACGACCGCATGGCGAAAACACCTGAATCGGTCCAGAAACTATTGAGACAGCTGTGGCAGCCAGCCTGTAAAAAAGTTCGTGTGGAAGCCGACGATCTGCAATCCCGAATTCAGGAAGAGGGCGGAAACTCGAAATTAGCCCCCTGGGACTGGTGGTATTACACAGAAAAAATTCGTGCGGAGCGATATGATCTGGATGATGAAAAAGTAAAACCCTACTTCGAACTGGGAAACGTGCGCGATGGCGCCTTTCATGTCGCAAATCGTCTCTATGGACTCACTTTTACACCGTACGACGACCTGCCAGCTTATCATGAGGATGTCCAGGCATATGAAGTCAAGGATGCTGACGGCTCTTTGATAGGATTGTTCCTGGTCGACTATTTCATGCGGCCATCCAAACGCGGTGGCGCATGGATGTCCAATTTTCGGGAACAATCCAAAATCCGCGGGGAGGTCAGACCGATTGTGGTTAATGTGTGCAACTTCCCAAAGGGCTCCGTGGATTCGCCTTCGCTGCTTGGTTTTGATGAAGTTCGTACTCTTTTTCACGAGTTCGGACATGCGCTGCACGGGCTGTTAAGCCAGGTCACCTATGAAAGCTTGTCCGGTCCAAACGTCAAACAGGACTTCGTAGAGCTTCCCTCTCAGATCATGGAACACTGGGCTCTGGAAACGGAAGTCATGAAGGAGTACGCAAGGCACTATGAAACGGGAGAAGCAATCCCTGATGAATTGATAAAAAAGATCCATGATGCAGAAAAATTCAATCAGGGATTCGCCACCACGGAGTATCTTGCTGCATCTTTTCTGGATATGGACTGGCATAGTCCCGAGTCTGTTGATGTCCGAGATGTCACCCGCTTTGAAGAGCGCGCGATGCAGAAAATTGACCTGATACCCGAAGTCACTCCGCGCTACAGATCCACTTACTTTCAGCACATATTCACCGGTGACAGTTATTCTGCCGGATACTATGCATACATCTGGGCTGAGGTGCTGGATGCGGATGGCTATGCAGCGTTTAAGGAGAAGGGCCTATTCGACCAGGAAACGGCTCGTTCATTTCGGCAGAATATTCTGGAAAACGGCGGTACGGCAGACCCGATGGAGCTCTACAAACGCTTTCGAGGCAGGGAACCTGAAGTCGCACCGCTGCTTGAGGCAAGGGGATTGGATTAGCCTGGACTGACCCATTTCGCTTCACTTGTTCTGATCAGAGTTATCGAATGTAAAAAAATACCACGGTTTATCATTGACTATGCGACGCTCTTCTTTATGCGTAGCATTGGTGTAATGTGAGATAGTCCTCCTCCAGAACGGCACACCAGGCAGATTTGCTTCAAGAACCCTGATCAACCATGATCCCGGCTGTTGGTCCCACAGCCAGGCGGCAAATTGGTCTGCAATGCCCTTGTGCCTATGGCTACGAACTAAAAAGAATTCCGCAATTTCAAGGGCGTTCGGATCCTTAAGCCATTCGTCAGGCCTGGCAACCAGAGCAAATCCTGCAGGGATGTCATCGACCAGAAGCAGATAGGTTGCATCTCCCTTCTCCCAATGGGGTTCCATATCATATCTATATAACCCATCCTGGTTGATATCAAATTTAAACCACTCGGCCATATCATGCAGATACAGCTCAAGCAAATTGACTAATACAGTTGCGGAACTTTTCCCTATTCTGGTTACTTCAATCTTTGGCAAGCCCATCTGGCACCTGTATGCATTTTATCGGAGCACGTCCGAGATGTCCGACCACGAGAATAGACTAACCTGTTGCGGACTGCAAAACCCACAACGAGGCATTTGCATTGTGCGTCTTTGCCGTCATTGCACCACCACTGCTTATTCGCTATTGTCGATCAATTGGATCTCTGTCCTGCAAACACAAATTCGCCGTTCCGAGCAAGCACAGGAATAACACAAAAAAAGCTCGCCTTTGAGGAGTATTTACTTGAGCCGTAGTAGGCGCCATACACTGGCAGAAAATCACGCGACGGATAGCCAGTTCGTCGCTGCAAAAGGTATGTTTGCTTCATTGGTCAATCGGGATTACCGCTTATTGTGGGTGGGTAGTCTCGGCTCAAGCTTTGCTATGAACATGCAGATTATCGCCCGTGGATGGCTGGTCTATGCGATGACCGAATCACCTATGAAGCTGGCCTGGGTAACCATGGCATTTGCTATCCCAATGGTGGTGTTCTCGCTGGTAGGCGGCGTAGTCGCAGATCGTTATCCGAAGAAGAAGATAATGGTCATTGCGCAAAGTGCTAATAGTGCAGCAACTGTGATTCTGGCATACATAGTAATCACTGGAAATGTAACCTTCTGGGATTTCATGTGGTTCGGCTTCTTTAATGGCAGCGTGCTGGCTCTCTCGATGCCAGCCAGGCAAGCGATGGTTCCCGAGATCGTTGGAGAACGATTGCTTTTTAATGCCATGGCTCTCAATACAGCCAGTTGGAATCTCTCAAGAATTTTGGGACCGGCATTGGCAGGGATAATTATTGGATATCTGGCGTCGGGCGACACCACATCAGCTGTGGGTGTAGGTGTGGTTTTTTTCCTGATTTCCTTCATGTATCTGACTTCGGCAATCACTGTATTGTTTATTCGCAATCCCGATAGAATGGAACCGAAACAGACCAATGGTGTGCTTGCCGACATTGGAGAAGGCATCAATTACGTTCTCCAGACCCCCGTGGTGTTCGGTTTGATCGTTATCTCTGTTATTCCCTTCCTGTTTGGCATGCCTATGCAGCAACTGCTACCAGCCTTTAACCAGGACATCCTGCTCGGCGGTCCCGAGCAGCTGGGAATTATCATGTCTGCCATGGGAGGCGGAGCAATTGCCGGTTCCCTGCTCATGGCCCGGATGGGAGAAGTGAGGCACAAAGGTTACTGGCTACTTGGAACAAGCTGTCTATGGGGCGTGATGATTGCTGTGTGTTCTCTGTTAAGTTCCTATTACATCATAGTTCTGTTAGTGCCGGTGATTGGATTGTGTCAGTCGATGTTCATGTCAATGAATCGTAGCCTGATTCAATTACAGGCTGCACCAGAGATGCGGGGCAGAATTATGAGCATTGATATGATGACCCACGGATTGATGCCCCTGGGTATTATTCCAGTGAGTTTTATCGCTGAACATGCCGGAATTGATGTCGGACTGTTCTGCAGTGCCGTGGCTCTCATAGCCGCGACAGTGCTGTGTGGAATTTATCTTCCTGCGCTTAGACACATTGACAAAGGGTTTAAAAATGAGCTTGACAGGGATATTTTGACACGATCAGGTCAGACAGCAGAATATGATCAATGACATCAACCCCAGGATAACCTCAAGGAACCGAAACAATATATCAATAAAGTAATCCGGTGAGGGGTATGACGAAGATGAGGAGTAGTGGCTAGTTACGAGCGACCAACACGACCAACGCCGCACCGGTCTTCCGCGGGGTCGGCCTACCGGTTTACACGCAGTAAATGAGTATTTGGAGCCGATTTCTAATGCCTCCATGGCGGCAAAGACGCACAGTGCAATTGCCTCGGATTGGGAATATGTGTTTATAAATCGAGTCAATCAGAGTTTCCCTTTTCACCCGAATAGTCAGAAAGGTATGAACCGAACAGGTATCGGATTTCCTCCAACTGATCATCGATAGCAATTGGTACAAGGTGTGCCAGCATATCCAACAACACGACAGCATTGGCCGATGAGTCGGCATCTGTTGCGCTCCTGACACGATCAGCAATACTCACATTTAGTATGTGCAAATTGTCATAAATCTCCCTGAGCCCATCCAATTCCAGATTGGCATGCTTGCCTGCAGACGCCAGAAAGTACTGTGCCAGAAGATACATACCCGTCGCTCTGTAGATAGTTTCCTCTTCAGTCGCTAATGGCAGATGAAACCGCGCCATTGGTTTCATGAAATTTGTATGCGGACAACCACTGGATGCGAACAGAAGTCCCAGCAGGGAACTGATACCCTGTTGCGCGGTAGTACGTTGGGATACTTTACGTTCGTCAGTGACTACTTCCAGAAGAATCTGATCGTATGAATTTACGCGTTCAAATCGTTCAACCACATTTAACAAATTTATTGCCACCGGACACCTTGGAGAAACATCAACATTGAGGGGACAATGGGAGCATTGATGAAAAGTCAATTTGGTCCATTCCGGAAATCCATTGTCCGGGTCATTTATCAGCTCGAGGGTATGCGCATCCAGACGCAACCTGAAAACTTCACGTCTGTGGCTGTCCAGATCAAAGCAGTAACGAATGTTGATAATGTCCATGATAAGCGTATTCCGGTTGTCAGCTAGTAGACAATAATTGATCGCCCCGCTATTTCCCCAGCCTGGAGTGCGTTAGTTGTTGCTTCGGGCACTCTGGACGAGTTTCTTACATCGCGTCGCACCCAGGTCACCATCACCATATCCCCTGCGCTCACGTGGCTAACTTCACTGCCACTTTGAACCACTACCCCGGTAGATTCATGCCCAAGAATAACTGGTTGTTGCCGTGGTTGATGCATCTGATGCAGTTGACTATGGCAGATACCACTGGCAAATTGCCTGATGGCCACTTGAAATGGTCCGGAATCTCCAAATCTACTATCTGCAGCGGTCCATTCACTTGCGGTAATACGATAACGCGTGCGGAGGTGGTCATTGATATTCCACTCGGCCTGGCACGATGATGTCGACGCATCGGATGCACTATATCACGATAAGTTTAATCAGTGCCTATCGTATTGGAGGAAGATCAGAAGCGGACCGGAACCAGTTCATCACGCATCAAACAACCAGGCTACGAATGGCGCTGATACAATGGATGCCATTAGGCCAAAATAGACTTCCCGATCAATGCCAAAGTTGAGGATAAAACCGACGGGCATATTGACAATCAAACTGAGTATTCCGATCATAAAGATGACTTTCAGATTCCGTCCTGCTGCCAAAAAGGCTGTGACTAATGCGACAAATGCAATCAAACCATAGTTCATATCCAGCCCCAATCTGGTGATCAGATTGTCATCCAGATTAACGGCCAGGCTGATTACCATCATAAAGAACAAGAGTAATCCCTTGCCAAAAGTTGTAGTGACCATTATCCATGTACTCTCTATCGTTTTAGCGTCAGTCTGGCAGGAAAATCAAGTCGTTTTCGGATTTTTAATCGCTTTGTGATCTGGTTCACTTAATAAATCCTTAAAATGTGAAGTAGCTCACTAATGCCTTCCCTGGGGCCGACGAACGGTACTTTTTCCAGGTCCGGAACGGACGTCGAACTAGCCGCATCTGTTGACAGATGCATCTAAATAATTAGTTCTTGTCTGGAATCAGGTTGCGCAGCTTCGCAGTGATTTTATTGCCCGGCTTGATATATCGAGAATTCCACCGTAACTTTAGGCATGAGAATAACAGGAGAAGAATATGCCAGCTCTGGACGGATTGAAAATACTTGATATGACCCAGTGGGAAGCGGGTACCGCAGCGAGCCAATCTCTGGCGTTCCTCGGCGCAGATGTAGTCAAAGTGGAACAGCCTGACGTCGGGGATCCGGGTCGTTATATGGGCATCAAATCCGGAAAGGATTCCCCCTATTTCATTAACTGGAACAGTAACAAGCGCAGTGTCACGATTGATCTCAGCCAACCTGCGGGCAGAGAGATTCTGCTAAAAATGCTTCCTAACTACGATGTTTTTATTGAGAATTATGGTCCTGGCGTCATCGAAAAACTGAATCTTGGTTACGCTGTCATGCAAGCAATTCATCCGCAGATCATTTATGCAAGAATCAAGGGGTTTGGTACCAGTGGGCCTTATGCAAACTACAAGTGTATGGACATGGTTGCACAGGCGGCTGCCGGTGCTTTCTCTATCACCGGGGAACCTGATGGCCCACCTATGCGTCCCGGTCCTACGACAGGTGATGCCGGTACAGGCGTGCAAATGGCGTTGGCTATAACCGCTGCCTATGCACAAAAGCTCCGTACTGGAAAAGGCCAATTGATTGAACTCTCCATGCAGGAAGCCATGACCTACTATCTGCGAACCGCAGTTTCATACAGTGATTGGGGTGCTAATGCAACACCCAGAAACGGCAACGGTAACAACCCGTTTGTGAATCTGTATCCGTGCAAGCCGGGAGGACATAACGACTATGTGTTTATCATGGCGATCAATCCCAGAATGTGGCTAAGCCTGTGTGATGTTATCGGCAAACCTGATCTGTTAGAGGAGCCTCGATTTAAAGAGATGTCGGATAGACGGAAAAATTTAGGTGCTTTAAGCGAAGAGATTCGATCCTGGACTCTTCAACATACCAAGGATGAGGCTATGCAACTGATAGCAAAAGCCGGTGTTCCGGCGAGTAAAGTCTTTGATACCAAAGACCTGTTCGAAGATCCCCATCTGCAGGAACGCGGATTTATCCATGAAATCAACCATCCGAAACACGGCAAGATTCGTTTGCTTGGATGGCCAGCGCGAATGTCAGAGAGCGAAACGGAGATTACCGCTGCACCCCAGTTGGGAGAGCACACGGCTGAGGTAATCGCCACTGACCTGGGTTTGACGGCAGAAGAAATTCACGAATTCCAAGAACAGGGTATTCTCGGAAACGAATATCCACCCGGGCAATAGGGAAATGACATCATGACCGGTTCTCGAACTAAACAACCCGGGCGACCATCTCTACTGGATGCAACCCACACTGGTCAATCGGAATACTCGTCTGAGACCACTAATCTCGAACTTATCCAGAATCGTCAGAGATACCTGGGTGCATCTATTCTTTTCTATCACAACCCGGTCCACCTGGTGCGCGGTCGCGGTGTTTTTCTGTACGATGCCGAGGACCGCGAATATCTGGATTGCTATAACAACGTTGCTTCCGTCGGACACTGCCATCCCCACGTGGTCAAAGCCCTCTGTGACCAGGCACATGAACTGAATACGCACACCCGCTATCTGCATGATAATGTCATTCAATATGCTGAAATGCTTGCCGATACCATGCCCGGCAATCTGGAGATTTGCATGTTTGTCTGCACCGGCACTGAAGCCAATGAACTTGCCATGCGAATCGCTCGAACGGTAACCGGGAAAAATGGCGCCATTGTGATGGAAAACAGCTATCACGGGAATTCCACGCTGATCAACGAACTTTCAACAATAGCCTATTCCCGACACAACAGACCCGATCATGTGGCCGCCGTAGAACCACCCAATATTTACAGGGGACCGTATCTTGCCGGTGAAAACAACCTCGCTGAAAAATACGCAACACTTGTAAACGAGGCTATTGAGGTGCTTGATAACAGAGACCAGGGAGTCGCTGCATTTATGTGCGACACCATCTTCGACACCCAGGGTACTCTGGAAGCTCCACCTGACTACTTCGAAAAGGTCTATGCAAAAGTAAGAGCCGCAGGTGGTCTCTGCATTGCAGACGAAGTGCAGGCAGGTTTGAGCAGAACCGGAAGAAACTGGGGTTTTGAGCATTATAATGTTGTCCCTGACATCGTAACACTGGGTAAACCCATGGGCGATGGACACCCGGTAGCTGCCGTTGTGACCAGTCCCGAGATCGCCGATTCATTTGCCAAATCCTCATTTTACTTTAATACGTTTGGCGGCAATCCTGTGTCAGCTGCTGTTGGCAAGGCCGTGCTGGAGGTCATCAGGGACGAAGCCATTACTGACCACGTCCATAAAGTCGGTACCTATCTGCGTCAGCAACTGGAGAAGCTGGCGGAACGCCATGCAATCATTGGTAATGTTCGCGGCAAGGGATTGTTTCTGGGCATTGAACTTGTGACAGATCGAGACACAAAAGAACCGGCTAATGAGATTGCCCGCGATCTCCCTGATCGCATGAGGGAGGAGGGTATACTGATTGGACTGAGTGGGCGGCTGGGGAATGTCCTGAAAGTACGGCCACCACTGGTGTTTTCACGTGAGAATGCAGACTTTCTGGTTGAGACTCTGGATCGCGTCCTGCCCTGATGACTGGGAAATGACCCATGGATTCGACCTCCCCGGACATCATCTTGCGCTCTGATCTCAAGGCGCCCTTTGATATCCATGCCGTTGTCATTGAAGAAGATACCGCCATGGTCCTGAGTGCGGATACCAATATCAGATTCAGTGCTGAACACACAATACGTTTGATGACCAGTCTTCTGGAGCATAAACCCGAAATGCCAGGTACGATCGTAACCAGGGGCAAATCACCCTACTGTTTCTACGCCATTGTTCACGACTTTGATCAGAATCCTTCTTTTAGAGCAGATTGGGTGGCCTCGGCTGTTGATATGGCACTCCGCAAATGCGCAGATCTTGCGATTCAGGGTCTTGCCATGCAAATGCTTGGATCGGTTTATGGAACTCAATCGGAGAGCTGGTTCCTTGATCATCTAACGAAACGTCTCAGTAATCAGCACATCGACTTTCCCAGGAGGATTCTGGTTCTTAACCAGATTCCAGGTCCGTAGGCGTCAGTTTTTTTGGTCGACAGATTGCCCTCGTCCGACGCCAGACCCCAGCCGAATTCGGTGACTGATCCAGAACCAGGATAAAATTCCGATGAGGATATTGGTGACGGTAAAGGCGATAAAAATTCCGGTATAACCCCACAGATAATCACCTAACAACGCCAGTGGTACATACACCACCAACATTTGCAGAATTGAAATGATCAGAGGTGGCACAGGCTTACCCAGCGCATTAAAACTCTGGGTTGCTGTTAACGTGATACCCAGAAACCCGATACTCAGGGGGATAATAACCAGGTATCTGGCTGCTGTTGCCACTACCTTCGGGTCTGCATTGATCAGGGAGACAACGAATTCGCCAAACAGGATCATCATGACAAACGCAAATAGCCCCCAGCACAGGGAGAATCTGTTGGACAGACTCAGCGCAGTTTTAACACGATCATAACGACCAGCACCCCAGTTCTGTCCAACAAACGGGGCGACACTCATGGATAGTGCAAAGATGATCATCATGGCGATGGATTCTATCCGTGATGCGACGCCATATCCTGCAACTACTTCAGCCCCATGCCCTGCCAGCAATCGTGTGATAATACTCATGGATACCGGCGCAATCAGATTGGAGGCAACTGCCGGAAGGCCGACATGCAGTATCTCCCGGCAGGATGTGAACAATCCGGTCAGGCTTGCCAGCATTAGCCTGTCCCGGAAAACAACATAGTAGGTGTAGAGAGCAAAACTGACTGTTCTTGCAAGTACAAATCCTACCGCGGCACCCTCGAGTCCAAGTTCCGGCGCACCCACCCAGCCGAATATAAAGAAGGGGGCAATGATGATATGCAGTGCCGATCCGATGGTCATCAGATAGCCGGGGGTCACCGCATCACCTGCTGCACGCATCAGTGTGGAACCCACAAACGCAATGGCAAAAAAAGGCATCCCAATCAACCAGATGGCCATATAGTCGACGGCTAACGGCAGAATATGCGGTTGCGCTCCGAGCAGACCGAAAAAGGCTTCCAGATAGACATACACGAAAACACTGAGCGCGAGAACCAGAGCAATCACCATGATAAAACAGTGCGTAATCAGACGGCGTGCTTTTTCTCTGTTGCCAATAATTGTCCTGGCCACAACAGATGAAGCACCGATCCCAAGGCCCATGGATACGCCCTGCATGAGCATTACCAATGGGAATGTGAAGCTCAGCGCCGCCAGTTCGTTGGTCCCGACAGTTCCGATATACACTGTCTCCATGAGAGCAGCAGCCATGATGGAGACAAAACCCATCAACATATATCCGGTTAACCTGACCAGGTGAGTGTGCACCGGACCAACCGTAAAGTTACGCTGTGGCTTGCCTCCCCCTGGTCCTTTGGTTCCCCTTGATTTAGAGAATTCCGCGGCACCGGCGCTGTTTGCTTGCGTCATATAAAGATCTGTAAATGGCTAATTTCCCCGATTATAGCCTTATTGTTATTGGCCTGTCCGACTCACAAACAGTGCCTCCAGGGAAGCTCTGATTGCTGTCTCTTTGGATAGCAATGCAGTTGCGCCTGATGTTCATTATTGATTACTCTGACCGGCTAATTTCACCCAGGCGGTTCGAAATGGTTGCAAATCAGAGTGATTTTATGTTGTCGGGAGCTATCAAGGTCCGTAAAATTCTCGTCAAATAGTCAAGGAGCATCGATATGACAGAAACAGCCTATGGCTCGCCACCACCCAGATGGCTGCTTAGAACCATGACCGCGATTAACGTGTTTGTATATCGTCTCAGCGGCGGCAGGATGATGAATCGGTTCACGGGCAGAGATATCTGCCTGATTACAATGAAGGGGGCCAAAACGGGAAAGGTCCGCCGCATACCACTCATGTATATTCCGTACAAGGAGGGACTGCTTCTGGTAGCTTCTCAGGGCGGCGCCTCAACAAATCCAACCTGGTATTACAATTTAACGGCGAATCCGGATATTACGGTCGAGGTCCTTGGCAAGACACTATTCTTAAAGGCGCGTCAGGCAAGCCACGAAGAAAAGGCAGAGGTGTGGCCAATTTGCGTGGAACACTATCCCGATTACGAGGACTATCGTCATCGCACCCGCAGGGATATTCCGGTTTTCATCTGCGAGTGACCATTCACAGGACCACCTGGATCGGTTCAACCTGAACTGATCCAGTGTCGCGGTTGCGAGGCTACCTGCCCCCCTTTAATCTAATACCGCCGTCCACCGACACTATCTGCCCGGTTATCATCCTGGCGTCATCTGAACTGTAAAAAACCGCCAGGTTCCCGATATCTTCGGGGGTTTGCTCGCCGCCCAATGGGGTACTCTGAGCAACAACCATTTCGAATATCTGCCGCGGTGACAAGTTGGCCAGCTCCTTCTGCTGCTCCTTCATGCGAGCGGAAAGAAGCTCCCATGCGCGCGTCCATAGCAATCCCGGACAAATGCAGTTGACCCGGATTTTACGCGGTGCTAATTCTAATGCCAGGGTCTTGGTCAGATGAATCACTGCGGCCTTTGCTGCGCCGTAGGCTGGAAGTTGGGGTGTCGGTCCCAGGCCAGCGATGGACGCAATATTGATAATGCTACCCCCGTCCCGCATCCGCGGTATGGCTGCATTGGACGATGCAAAGTTGGTGCGAAGGTTATAACGCAGTTGTTCGTCCCAGCCTTCATCAGTGATGCTCAGCAAGCCACTTTCGGCGGCAAATTCCTGGAATTCGATTTTGGGTCCCCCGACCCCGGCATTGTTAACCAGAATATCCAGACCGCCAAAACGTTCTATTACCTGGTCAATAGCCTTACCCATGTCTTGCTGACTCGAGGCGTCAGCAACCAGCCCCATAGCGTCCGTATCCAGCGAAGCAGCTGTGGCATCAATGCTCTCCTGATCCAGATCGGTGATGACAACCCGGGTGCCTTTCACGGCAAAACACTTTGCAATTCCAGCGCCGATCCCCCGACCGGCACCCGTAATCAGAACAACTTTATCCTTCAGACTCATGTTAATCCCTCATTATAGTGTGGTTAGTTGTCAGTAATGTGCATTGATTCAGAGACATCTGCTAACGACCCTCAATTTCCTCTTCGACGTCGACAAGTTTATCTTTGCCAAAGAAGATTTCATTATTTACGAAGAAGGTAGGCGATCCAAATGTGCCCATATACACCGACCTTTCGGTATTGGCAATGAGTGCCTGTTTCACGTCCGGGTCCTGCATCCCGGCCAGAATTTCATCGGCAGACAGATCCGACTCTTCGAAGGCCGCCTTTATCACGTCCGGGTCATCCATCTTCTTCGGTTCACTCCACATATGGCGATAAACCTCATCCACATAGCTCTCGAAGAATCCCGCGGTCTGAGCATAAACTGCACCGCGCATGATTTGCAGCGTGTTAACGGGGAAGAAAGGATTGGAATTGAACGTGGTTATGTCGTGTTTCTTTAAAAACCGTCTCATTTCAATCTGACCGTACTCAGATTTGTTTTTGATTCCTTGCAGGCTGACTGCCGGTGAGACATTACCGGTTGCTTTAAAAACTCCCCCCAACAACACGGGAATGTACTCGAACTTTATCCCCGTCCGTGTCTCGATGGACGGTATCACCAAATGACTCAGATAGGCATTCGGGCTGCCAAAATCAAAATGAAACTCCACCTTGATGCTCATGGTTCGATCCTTTCGTTTGCTCTGTCTATGGTGTGGGCTATGCCAAAGATCTTGTCAGCATTAACAGATGCTACTGGACTTTCCCTTGCCGAGAATAGCATAGATCTGCCATATTATTTCCGCTACGCTCATGCGATTCAGGACAGTCAAAAATACTCAACGGCCATGCAATTGACGCTTTATAGTGAAACTAGCCGAACAAAAGACCCTGGATTCATGTACAATGGGTAAGCATTTCAAAAATTAAGGGCCAGTTATGGCAGGCAGACAAAAAACAGTCGCTGCACGAAAAAAGCAGCCGACAGCGACAGAAACGTCCCAATCCATCCAGGAACAAACCAAAGCTTTCCTTGGAGCGGGCGGAGAGATCAAACAAATTAATTCCGGGGTCAGTGGTCAACAAAGTATCGCTGGCCCGAAGCATATTTCCATCGGGAACAAGTCTCGGAATAACTAGAAGCCGACCAGTTAGTTCCTGTCCGGAAACTTATAAAATTGGCTAATATTCACAATGCTTTGAAATCATTAGACCTATAAGTCAACCACTTGATAAGGAACTAACCAACCTCGGGTCTGAAATCCAGACAAAAACCGAGCAATCGATTTTGGTTTGATCTGGCTATTATTCCACCGTGTTTACCGGGCATCGATTCCATGCCTGTTTATAGTTCCTTTATGTAATCCGCAAGCTTTTTCAGATGCAAGGCATAATTATTGATCACCTGAGCTGTTATCGCTTCCTGTTCAATTGCTTCAGCCCATTTCCTTTGCTCAATCGCTTCCCTGACTCCGGGTAGTGTTTTAACACCGTAGCCGGTATAGAATCCCGGCGCGTAGATATAGTGCGTGTACCAGGATCTTCGCGGCAACCCTCTATCGTTAGTCAACTTCCTTTCCGTCTGATAGATCATTTGATTAATCTTCTTTCGTTGGCGCTTACTGAGTTTGGAAAGGTTCTTAGCGTTAATCAATTGCTGCAGATCTGACACTGTTAGCTGTAATTCCGCAAAAGCATTCTTCATTCCGACAAAGCTGATATGAGGAACCTGGTCTTTTTTCTTTGGTGCCTTGACAGGTTTGTTGGGATTAATGACCAGAGTGAATACTCCCTGATCGATGAGTAAATTCATCTCTTGCGTGTCTTTTCTCAGTGTATTCGTCAGTGCTTCGATTTCCTCAATATAACTGCCCAGATTATCTGCAAATCCGGCAAATTCGAATGGCAATATTTCGGCATCGGCCAGGCGCAACGTCAATCGCCCCGCAGTTTTTGCCAGAGTCACGCCATAACGAAAGTCTTTATCCATAAAACGTATGTAGTGATCGAATGAGTCGTAGGCTGAGTGATATACGCCATATTCTCCTTCACCTGCGAAACCAAGATTTAATGATGCAATACCCAGGTGTTGCAAAAATACCGTGTAGTCGGAGCCGGACCCCAATGGTGCAATTCTGAGATTAGGCCGCTCAGTTGCTTCCAGTTTCTGCTTGTCCGTGCCGTTAATCTGAGCAAAAGCCTTGGCTCTTGCTAATACACTGACACCAACCTGGGGATCTTTGACATCACTTGCTACTTCATTAACCAACTGTTCCAGGACATGAGAACCGCCCACCCGCAGAAAACCGTTACTATTCATATCGGTATTGATATAGGCGACGGCTTTCTTCTTCAGTTCTTTGGCGTGGTGCTCAGCCCACTCGGTGGAACCAAGCAGACCCTGCTCTTCACCATCCCAGGCGGCATAAACTATGGTACGTTTGGGCCGCCAACCGGTACTGGCCAATGCTCCGATTGCCTTGGCTTCCGCCATCATTGCAACCATCCCGGACATTGGATCTGCCGCGCCATTGACCCAGGCGTCCTTGTGATTACCTCGAATGACCCATTGATCTGGATATTCCGACCCCTTCATCCTGGCTATAACATTGTGCAGTTCTACCGTATCCCAATTGAAAGCCAGTTTCAGGTGTACTTTTGCAGGCCCGGGTCCCAGGTGATACGGAATTTCCAGAGCACCCCGCCATTTAGCGGGGGCTAGTGGACCACCCAATGCCGCCAACAGCGGTTTGGCATCTGCATAGGAAATGGGTAATACAGGAATTCGGGTCAGAGTCGGCGCATTTTCAAGTTTCAGGCGCTTGGCTTTTTTAGTTGCGCCAATGCCGGGTGTTAGTGGATCACCGGGATAAAGAGGCATGTCCATGACCGAACCGCGTTGAACACTTTTCGAACTTCGAAATCCGCCATCCGGGTAGGTATCGCCGCGGGTAAATCCATCATCTGCGGGATCAGAGAAAAGTATAGTCCCGATTGCACCTTTCTCGGCAGCCACTTTCGGCTTTATGCCGCGCCAGGAGCCATAATATCTGGCCAGAACTATTTTCCCTTCCACGCTGATGCCATAACGCTCCAGTTCTTCATAGTCTTCCGGTATGCCGTAATTCACATAGACCAGCTCAGCGGTTACGTCACCGTCTATGGAATAGGCATTGTAAGTGGGTAACTGTTCATCTTTCTGACCTGAAGTCGCATCTTCCGCCAGGGCAGGCTCTTCAAGGGACGCCTTGAATCGTACGGGAGCGACCATTTCCAACAGCCGCAAACGCGGCGTAGGGAACAGCACATGATAGGTTTCTATCTCCGTTTCAAATCCCCAGCTGCGGTAGTGCTCAGCGATGTACTCTGCATTCTGTTTACCGTAGGCCGATCCCAGATGATTAGGTCTGGCGCTCAGGTGCTGCATCCATTTTCGCAGGTCTTCGGGTCTCAGATAGGTATCAAATTGGTTCACAAGCTTTCGGTGAGCCTCGCTACCGGCAGCGTCGAATCCCAACAGATTGTCAGCAGAGCCGGAAATCGAAATGAGCAGCAAGATAACAAGGGTGGAAATCTGATAACGCATGATCTACTCCTTAGAATGTTTTATCGGTGTTTAAAGCAAATAGTATTTGAACGAGTCAATCCAGCGTATCCAAAGCATCAATGCGGATCAAGGCATTAAAATATCTTCTATCGCATCTGCTACTCCGGCAAATGCGCTCATTTCAATAATTCCCGCCAAGAGAAGCACTGCAACGATTTATGTATGTCGTCGCCGGTAACCTTGAGTACTACGAAGACTGCACCCGCTTTTTGTATGAGGGAACATATCCCGCATGCAAGCAGGGAAGAATCGTTAGCATTCTGCCGGGTGACTTTAAAACAGGATTCTGAATTCAGCACCCGGATTCTTGTTAACCACGTCTACCGTTGCATCCATAGCTGTCGCCAGTTGATTCACGAGCGACAGACCAATCCCTGTGCCTTTGGTTTCCCGAATGAATTTGTCTTCAGCGCGGTAGAAAAGTTTGAAAATTTTCTTCATCTGACTGCTGGAAACACCCGGTCCATAGTCGCGAATCCTGAACGCCACCCGATTCTCTTGCTGAAGGTTAAAGGAGATATCAATGTCTTTTTTTTTCGATCTGGCAGAGAACTTTATTGCATTGTCAACCAGATTGATAACAATTTGATTGAAGTAATCAGCATCAACGTTAACAGTCGCTTCAGCCACAGAATCATCACACGTCAGATTCAGTTTAAACCCCGCCCGCTCAATCTGGGATGAGATCTTTGATCTGATAACGTCAACCAACTCAGATACTGAAACTTCTTTTAACTCAATTTGCAGGTCGTTGCGGGTCATTCTCGCCAATTGCAACACATTGGTAATAAGGCGTGTTAGACGTTCGCTTTCATCGCAAATAAATTCGTAGTAGGTTTTTATTTTCTCCTCGGGTGCCCAACCATCACGCAACATCTCGCCATACATACGAATTGATGTCAGTGGTGTATTCAGCTCATGGGTAACGGCAGCAACGAAATCCTGTTGCTGCCGCGTCAGATCGATCTGCTTTACACCGAGCCAATACATCAACGTGAAGCCGCTCAGGAGCACTACTGTGAGTAATATTGCTACCCAAATGATAAGAGTTCCGCCGGGTCCTACTGGCAGTTGATTAACCAAAAACATCAACTCCAGATCACCCATGGGCGCCGAGAAGCGCGCTCTGTGCAATAATTCTCCTTTCAGTTCAGAGACTTCATACAGGTCGGACTGTGCTGTGCCGCCACGGAATACAGAGAAGACATTGCCCTGATAGACGACGATCAGATCGCTGGTTTTGGCTATTGCTGTTTCTTGCAATAAGGGTTCTATGACGCCGATCAGAAAAGGGTTCTGTTCTATGAGCATTCCCTGGATAAATCGTTGTCCTTCCTTCCATACCTTGCGAAACAGCACGAAGTGTCCGCTCTCGAGTAAACTGATCTCAAATGGATCAATTTCACTCTGAAAGGTAGTAATGCGAATGTCCGGATCGGCAACAAAGTGAAATGAATCGGAAGTTTCGCCATACAAATCATCGCGCTCTTTTCCTTGCGGAACAACTACTGACAATTCCGGGAGAACATTTCTTTCTTGTCTGGCTGCGCGGCTTTTTTGTCTTGCTCCGCGCTTAGCAACCATTGCACCTGCCTGGATTTCCGATACGGGCGCAGCCGGTTCTGCAATTGCTTGCTGATAAGTGTACGCCAGGTCAAGATCTTCTACTTTGGTCCCACGGAATGCAGTCTTTTCGGATGACTGTATGCTATTACTGATGTTCTTTTTCGCTATCCATCGCTCAACCTTTGATACTTTGTTCAAGCTATCGAAGGCTGCCTGGGCCAATGCCTGCTGCTTCTGCGGTACAGGTGTGACTTCATCCAGAGCAGTTGGCCTGTCATAACCCTTGTCATAGCTGACTTCTCTGGATCTGAATCCAGACCCGCTGAGGGCCAGTTCCTGGCGCTGTTCAAGCGCTGTATCCGCTACCAATGGCATAACTGTACCGGAAGGTCTGGTTACTGCTACCAGTTGGTTTTGATTCAGAATCTGTCGAATCCTGCCAGCAAGATCCTGCCGCTGTTGCAACTCGGATTCTGTAATGCCATAGGAAATTTCCGGTCCGATCTGATCCGGCAACAGTGGTGTACTATAAACACCTTCTGTATCTACCTGAAAATAGCCGATCATTCCAGGTATCGCTGCATCGACTGGAAATTGGGCCAAAGGAGAACGTTGCACAAACCTGGCAGAAGGATCCCCCGCCACATTCAGAAACGTATAGTCGACAAACGAACGCGATTCTTCATCCTCGATTAAGCTGGAAAAACGATCATCAACACGGTTGGCCAGTTCTTGAGATAACAGCCTGTACTGGTTGAAAGTTTCCCACTTCAGTTGACTATATGTGTATTGAACCAGTATTCCAGTGAGTATTACCAACACCAGGAAGAAAACAGTAAGCCAAATTGCCAGCCGCTTTTTGTCCAATCCAGTCAAACTTGCTCTAAACATTTTCATCAGACACTAATCGATAACCGGCACCACGAATGGTTACCAGATGACGCGGCTCAGCAGGATTGTTTTCAATTTTTCGTCTTAATTTCGCTATATGTATGTCAACGGTACGGGTCTCTATCTCCATGTTCTTTGCGTAACCCCAAATTTTCGCCAACAATTCATCGCGGGGTACCGGGCGCTCTGAATTGCCATGCAGGTACTGCAATACCTCCATTTCCCTGCGGGTAAACGCTACCGTCTCGGTTCCCCGTTGGCAGGTAAGATTGCGGCAGTCAATTTCAGTAGCATCGCTCAATCTAATTCGGTCCCCGATTTCAATACCGATATGCGACCTTCGTAATACCGCCCCTACTCTTAACACCAGTTGGGCAACGGAAAAAGGTTTGGTGACATAATCATCTGCACCCAGGGTCAAGCCCTGGATAATATCCTCATCCGAGCTCTTCGCCGTCAGCATGATGATTGGCTGATCGCGATTCTGGCTACGAACTTGCTCGCATATCTCAAAGCCGCTCAAACCAGGCAACATGACGTCCAACAGTATCATGTCAAAGGTGCCACTCAATGCCTTTTGCAAACCGGCTGGACCCGTCTCCGCCGAGTCCACCTGGTAGCCATGATATACAAATACATCTTTAAGGCCGGTAAGAATAGCCACTTCATCTTCGACAATAAGAATAGTCACTTTACGCTTCATGGTGGATAAATCCTATCAGCTGACGGCTGATCAAGCATGTAAATTTTATGTAAATTCTGCAGGGGTGATTTTACATGAGTCTGTCTACGCAACCACACGTTCTCTGCCTACACTGTGATCACTTTCACATGAGCCAATACGGCAGGAGAGAAAACCATGGCACTGATCAAACGTGTAGCAAGATTATTCCAATCAGATATGCATGCAGTACTGGATCGTATCGAGGACCCGGAAGCACTCTTGAAACATTCCATACGCGAAATGGCAGAGGATCTTCACCGGGATTCACTACAAGCAAAAATACTTGCCAGAGAACATCAACAGATCTCTGACCAAATTGCTAAAACTGAACAGCTGCAGATTCAATTTGACGAAGAATTGGATATCTGCTTCGAATCAGGTAAGGACGACCTGGCCCGTTCATTAATCAGGCGCAAGTTGGCAAGCAAGCAAATTTTTACACGATTATCGGCACAACAAACCACGCTGGTAAAAAGTCAAGCCGAACTGGCGTCAAGAATCGAGGAAAACAGCTCGCTCCTGGAAGCCATGCAGCAAAAGGTCGAATTGGTTGTCTCAGACCACCAACCTGAACATCCAGTCAGCTACTGGAACAGTCGTGACGTAAATATGCAACCAGTCATTGGCGATGAAGATGTTGAAGTCGCCTTTCTTCGAGAACAAAGAAAAAGGAGCAAGCAATGAAAACGGCTACTTTTCCGGAAGGCGTCATCCTGGCTTTAGCTTCCAGTGTAATTGGGGTTGTAAGCTACACCGCCCTTGTACCAATAGTCGACGGCGAGATGGCGATCTGCTTAACAGTCGCCTGTCTCAGCCTGGGCTATATCATATATCTACTAAAGAGAAGTCGTGAACGTATCGGTCTATTCAGCACCGTTGTGATCTGGGTACTTCTAACAATCGTGATGTTTCTGTTCATACCCTCACCGCTGCTGTTTCTAACAATACAACTCGGACTTGTCTGGGTCATCCGTTGCCTCTACTTTTACGCCAGCGTGATATCTGCATTGGCAGATCTGGTGCTGGTGGGCTTCAGTTTGATGGCAGCCGTCTGGGCCGCTTATCAAACCGAGAGTCTTTTTCTAAGCATCTGGTGCTGCCTTCTTGTGAACGCGCTTTTCGTCTTTATCCCCGTGGATATGCAACAGCACGGCGCAGAACCGATGCCTGTGTATCCGGACCGATTCCAACAAGCATACCAGGTCGCAGAATCTGCTCTTAAACGAACCTTACCCTAACAACTGGAGATAAGAAAATGAAAGGTAAAATTATCGCTATAGGACTATTTGTTATTACTACCGTAATTGTGGGCTTCTATCCCGGCTCCGAGAGTTCAGGCTCGATTACCACCACCAATGTAACAATTCCCGTTACCAGGCAACAGCCAATAATAGAAGCCGTATTCGTACTGGATACCACTGGCAGTATGGGTGGACTAATTGACGCTGCCAAAGAGAAAATATGGTCCATTGCCAGCACCATGGCGACCGCGCAACAAGCACCGGAAATAAGAATCGGTCTGGTCGGCTACCGGGATCGAGGTGATAGTTATATCACCAGAATCACCGATCTTTCTTCTGACCTGGATTCCGTATACACGACTTTAATGAGCTTTCAGGCAAGGGGGGGAGGTGACGGTCCGGAGAGCGTTAACCAGGCGCTTTATGACGCGGTTCATAATATTTCCTGGAGCCAGAATGCTGCGGTATACAAGGTGGTATTTCTGATTGGTGACGCACCTCCGCACATGGATTACCAGGATGATGTGAAATATCCTGAGACGCTAAAATTTGCGAACCAGGCAGGAATCATCATCAATACCATACAGGCTGGAGAAAACATCCAAACCCGTCATCAATGGCTGCAGATCGCTCAGCTAGGGAATGGCAGCTATTTTCAGGTTGAGCAGGCCGGTAATGCAGTGGCTATAGCAACTCCTTTTGATGAAGAGCTGGCCACGCTATCAAGAGAACTTGATAAAACCAAACTTTTTTATGGCAGCCGGGAAATGCAAGCCAAACAGGTAGCGAAGGCAGAAGCGATCAGGAAAGCACTGGCCTCTGCTTCACCGGCGTCACGTGCAAGACGAGCGGCATTCAATGCTTCTGAAAGCGGGAAAATCAATTTTCGGGGTGACGCTGAGTTAGTCGATGATATCGCCCGTGGTCTTGTAGATCTTGCAAGCATTGATCAGGATGAGCTTCCCGAATCATTGCAAGCATTGGCACCTGAAGAACAGGAAGCCCGGATTAAAGCAACCATTGAACAGCGCATCGAGGTACAGCAAAAAATTCGACAACTGGCTGAGGTGCGATCTGCGTATTTGAAAGAACGCGTGGCTGCACTTGGCGGAGCTGAGGATTCACTGGACCACAAATTATTTGCTGCGATGCGAGATCAGGCCGCAAAAAAAGGTATCATCTATTCAACAGACGAACCTGAATACTAAAAGGAACACCGGAGCACGCAATACTGTTATGCATGAACATGCCGATCAGCCCGTACGCCCGGCAGCCACGGTAATCATCGCAAAAGATGCGAAACCCCAGGTTGAGATTTTTATGCTGAGACGGACCCACCAGGCGGCATTTGCTGGCGGCATGTTTGTTTTTCCCGGTGGCCGGGTAGACGAGGATGACCATGCAGCTTATTACGAGGAACACCGTCAGGGACCATCACCCGCACAGCTACCACAGCAGGAAGCGTTGGGTGAGGATTGGTGTGGTTACTGGATCGCCGGTATTCGCGAGACCTTTGAGGAGGCCGGGATCCTGTTAGCCTACAATTCTGACGGCGACATCCTCAGCTACGAAGATCACAATCGAGCCACCTTCGAGGGCTATCGACATGCGCTTCATGCAGGAGAAATCAACCTGGCGGAGATTTGCGCCAGAGAAAAACTGAACCTGGCAGTGGATCTGATCCATTTCTACAATAGATGGATCACCCCGACGGGACGCCCGAGACGATTCGATACCCGTTTCTTTATCACCGAGGCGCCCACCCGGCAGGTAGGTTTTCATGATGGTAACGAAACCGTAGATAGCGTCTGGATATCACCCGGTGAAGCCCTGCGGTTAAATGCAGCCGGCGATTTCGGGATGATGGCCGTAACAGTCAAGCAATTGTCTGACCTGGCACAGCACCAGACCGTCCAGGATCTCATCACCATGGCGAGGAACAACCGGGAATTTCCAACCTACCGACCGGTGTTGCCGCCGGGTGCATAACTGTCTACCTGGTTCTTTAACCGCTCAACTGAATCCGGGATCCAGGTAGAAGATGTTGCCATCAGGGTCTTTCATCAATGCCAGGATTCCTCCCCACGGTTGTTTTGTGGGTGGCATATCGAATTCAACTCCCTTTTCGATCAGTTCAGCATAGGTGGCATCGATATCAGCGACCATAAAACCAATGCCGGTGTGTTTCCCAACCAGGGCCGGATCTTCTGTTGCAGCTACCGCGAAGCTGATTGGACCTGCTTCAAAAGACGCATATCCAAAACTGTCTTCACGCAAGCTGCGTTTCAAACCCAGGGTATTGCTGTAAAAATCGACGGCTCGATCAAAATCGCTCACGAAAACATTGACATAGCCAATACTGAGATCAGACATGGGTAACACTCCTTTCTTAATATCGCTTGCCGTATTGTCAACCTGACCTTCCGCGGCGACAATAAGCGTATATTTGAGTCCAATCATGGTCACGATACACTGCTGAAACCACCATGAGACAAAAGCTTAGCGTACCTGAGTGGTGCTTCAACAAAAAAGGATACCGTCCGTCTATTATGGACATTTTGCTGATGTGAGCACACGATTGAATCAACATTCCCGTGAACCATGGGAGGACGATAATGCATTCAGATGCCAAAAAACGAATCCTGATAGTCGATGATGAAAGGTTGAACATAGACATACTGACCATTTTCCTTGAACCCGACTATACAATAATAGGCGCTCTCAATGGGCGACAGGCACTGGAAGCCGCGCACTCCGATCCGCCACCGAATCTCATCCTACTGGATGTAACGATGCCGGAAATGGATGGTTACGAGATATGTCATCGACTCAAGGCGAATCAGGATACAGCCGACATTCCGGTGATATTTGTTACTGCTCTAGACCAGGAACAGGATGAAACACTCGGCTTCGAGGTCGGTGCAGTTGACTATATTGCCAAACCTATTGTTCCTGAAATTGTCAAGGCTCGCATACGGATACATCTGGCACTTCAGGAATCACTAAGTGAACTTAAGGAACATCAGAAAATCATCGAGTCCAGAAATGCTGAACTTGATGAGATGAATCAGTTGAAGAATAAATTCATAGGCATGGCGGCCCACGATCTGAGAAATCCCATTGTCTCAATACTGGGATTTGCCGATGTTCTTCAATCCGAAGAGCAATTAAATACCGAAGATTCCAGGCGATATCTGGGTATCATCTCAGCTGCCTGCAATAAAATGCTGAATCTCATCAGTGATACACTGGACGTCTCGGTTATCGAGTCGGGCGAGCTAGTCCTTAATCTGGGCATTGGTTCACTTGCAGACCTGGTGAATGAACGAGTGCAGATTTTTGAACCCATTGCGATGAAAAAAAACATCGAGATAGTAAAGCAATACAGCAATGTAGAAGATTCATGGTTTGACCCCAGTCGAGTCGCGCAAATTCTGGATAATTTGATCAGTAACGCCATTAAATTTTCCCCCCATGACACGAAAGTTTTTGTAACTCTGGAAGAAGTGGGTGATCTGCTGATGATTTCGATCAAGGATCAGGGTCCAGGTATATCTTCCGAAGATCAGTTAAAGATGTTTGATCACTTTCAGAAACTGCAAAATAAGCCAACGGATGGAGAAACCAGCACTGGTTTGGGTCTGGCCATTGTCAAGAAAATAGTTGATGTTCACCAGGGTACCTTGATGGTCGAGAGTGAGCCGGGCAGAGGGGCCACGTTTTCATTTGCATTACCAAAGGAAAACATTCAAATCTGAGAGAGTCGGTAGCGTTGGTATGCAAATCAAATTCCACGCAGCGATGAGAGAACTCAGCATCCAGCGCGTGGTCGGCATGGCAAGAATTTCTGCTAATAAATGACGCTCGCGTCACTAAATTGAATCAATAGTCAAGAATTGAGACATGCATCACATTAATGCGCCAACCGATATTATCCAGAGTAGTTGGGATCGGATGAGAAGGCGATAAAGAAAAGGTCAGGCTCCGGACTGATCCGCTCAGTCAAATTGGCTGAGCAGTTCAATCAGATCGCAAACACGGCTGGCATAACCCCACTCATTGTCATACCAGTTCAGCGTCTTCACGTGCCGTCCTCCGACCACCTCGGTGAAGCTGGAATCATAAATGGATGAATAGGGATTCCCGATTATGTCTGAAGACACTAATGGCTTGTCCGAATATTGCAGAATATTGCGCAGACGTTCACTCTGACTGGCTTCCCTAACCACCTGATGAATATCCTCCACACTTACATCGATTGCCAGTTCCACTGCCATATCCACAACTGAACCGTCCGCCACGGGTACCCGTGAGGCAATCCCATCCAGTTTTCCCTTGAGTTCGGGCAGCACGACGCCTACTGCCCGTGCCGCCCCGGTGGAAGTGGGAATGATATTTTCGGCCGCGGCCCGACTACGTCGCCAATCCGAGTGCGGAACATCCGCCAGCCGCTGATCATTGGTGTAGGCGTGTACGGTATTGATCACGCCTTCCTCAATACCAAACGCTTCATGCAAAACCTTTGCCATGGGCGCCAGGCAGTTGGTGGTACAACTGGCATTGGAAATAATCCTGTGTTCTGGCTTAAGGCCATCCTCATTAACGCCCAGGACAACCGTGTAGTCGATCTGATCTTTTGCCGGTACTGTCAACACCACCCTCGCCGCGCCAGCGGAGAGATGCTTTACAAGTTGTTCCGCAGTTCTGAATATACCGGAAGCCTCTACAACAAGTTCTACACCCAGTTCCTTCCAGGGCAGCTTTGCAGGATCCGGTTCAGCCAACATTCTGGCACTGGTATGGGTCGTCACCACCATCCCATCTTCAAGGTGCAGAGGACCTTCAAAGCGACCCATTACGGTATCGTACCTCAACAGATACATCAGAATCTGAGGTTCGAAGAGGTCATTGATAGCAACCAGCTCGATATCGCTGCGGGCATCGAGAATACGAAACAGTGTGCGACCTATTCTTCCGAATCCATTTATGGCAATTTTCACGTTTCAATCTCCCCGCTTGTCGAGGTCCCTGTATGCACGCAAGACATCAGCTATCCTTGCGGCGTGGCCCAGGCTCTCATACCAACCGATGGCTTTTACCGTGTGGCGCCCTACCTTTAATGTCGCCTGCATGTCAAACAGCAGGGACTGGGAATAGCCAATCACATCCGAAGAAACAATCGGATCCTCTGTCACGGCTATTAATTCAGGTTGGCTTTCTGCCGCATTCAGCATCGCCGTATTAACGTCTTCTACCGATACATTGTTACCTTTAAAAATCACGGTACAGTCAATCATGGATCCCTTCTGTACCGGGACATTCAAGGCGTTCCCGATAATGCGCCCTTCCAGTTGCGGTAAAATCTTGCCTACCCACTGCGGCGATTGACTGGAATTCGGAATGATATTCTCTGCTGCGGAACGGCTGCGACGGCAGTCCAGCCCGGCATAGTCCTGCAAGGCTTGATCGCTGGTATATGCATGGATGGAGGTCATCAGTGCATATTGAATTCCTAGTGCCTGATCCAGCGTATTCAGCATCATTGCCAGTGCGCTGGTGGTGGCTGAACCGGCGCAAATCATCCGATCCGAGGTTTGAATGCTGTTGAGGTTAATACCGGGAATGACTAAACGATCAATAGAGTCCTCAGGCAACAGGGCTATTAATACCCTCCGAGCACCGTTGTCCAGGTGAGCCTGCATATGCTCTCGCGTGTTAAACAAGCGAGTGGCGTCGACAACACAATCAACATCAAAGGCATCCCAGGGAACCACATCAGGTGTGGCACAACGTAATATTCGGGTTCTGAATTTTTCATTAACTAGATACCTGTTTTCAAGTGTGCACTCTTCACCATGGACACTGTCGGTTGCCAACAGGTAGTGCAGTACTTCAGCTTCTGCGACATCACTCACGGCGACAACTGCCATGTCACTGCTCTCGACCGCCAAACGATACAAGTGACGCCCGATATTGCCAAAGCCCATAATGCCAATACGAAGTTTACTATCAGACATGGAACTGAATTCCCCTTCGATTGATGCTTTTGCCAGATCGTGCCTGATCGCTACAACCAGACAGGTCTTTGACCTTCTATTTTACCAGCTTACAGCATGATGAGGCGTTTAGCATGATGGAAAATACTAGTCTCTGCTAATCCGACCCAACTAATCTCATTGACGTTTTTGTTTCCCGGGCGATGTCATCTTCCATGAACGGCAGCTTGATCCAGCGCCCTTCGGAATAGAGCCGGGTCTGATCGGCATAATGGGGTGATTCCGGCTCCTGGCTCTGTGAATAGGTTAGGATTACCCTTGCATCCGGATTGCCATTCTTATCCCAGGTCACCACCTGAATGTAACTGTTACCTGCTATGACCGGTGTATAACCTGATCCCTTCTCAAGTCTGGCAGAGATATTACTGAACATGCCGGATCGCCCACTACCACCGGGAATGCCGATCTTCTCACCGTTGCGTTCAGCGTATTGGACATCTTTCCAGGCAGCATCCAGCGGTATGCCAGCTTCATTTAAAGTATTCACAGCCTTAGTCAGTGCAGCCATCACCTGCTTCCTGACCCGCGCATCCTTCGTGTTTATACCGCGCGGTGTATGCACCGGATCCTTGTTATCAAATGGAACAGCGTAAAGGTTCTCAATACCAGAGGCATTCTGCCAGAATTCTGTGTAGATCTGTGCACCTCGACTTTCGAGAGCCTGCCGTCGGTCCCAGGTTTTCAATATCTCGCACGCAGCAGTAACCTCAGTCGAGGCAGAGGCTTCGGAACATAGCGATAACAAATCATCCAGAAGGATTTCGGCACCATAGTTACGGTGGTTGTACATAATTGACTGAACGATCTCGGGCGTGAATTTGCCGGATTCACTCGCGATCACCTCTTCAATAAATTTCAGACCGGCTCTGGTACGCAACGAGCGTGCAGCACCTTCATCACCGATAATGGGAGAGAATCCTTCCAGCCGGTTATCCGGATTGGACAACCAGTATGAATCGTTTGAGTTGGTAACATACTGATCGGTTACCAGTTGCGGCAGTTTCGATGCTGGCATAATACCCGGTGCGGCAGCGGTATTATCGATGCGCCATTCACACTCGGGATTGCTACCATTCAGTACGATAACGCCATAACCAAAGATTGAATCGACATTCGGACTCTTGCAATTATCGATTAAATCCTGATCCACATTCGGAATTGCCGACATATCGCCGTAGAAGGCTGCACCTTCGATATCAGTTGCGATGGTATTCACAAAGGATACGCCCTGTACTTCAGCCAGGGCTGTTTTTATTTCTTCTACCGATTTGGCTCTGCCCAACCGATAATACTGTTCACTGGAACGGTTATTCTTGAAGTTCACGTCCCGCATAACATAGGCGTGCTGCTCCGACCATGGTGTGTCCTTACTCGCCATCACTGGACCATAATGACTCATGTAGATGAAATGCTCTTCCAGTGTTGTTTCGCCGTTCTCCCCAGGCACCTCAATGGCAACAATTCTTTTTTCCAGATTACGAATCTCATCGCCATAGTGATAAGCGAGTGGATTCCCATCCACCAAAGAGAGCTCATAGACGGTGAATCTGAGTGCGGTCGAAACGGTATGTGACCAGGCTATATGTTCATTGAATCCAATTGCAATCATAGGCGTTGTGTACAACCCGACCCCCATGACATTCAGCTCACCGGGTATCGTGAGGTGCGCAATATGAAACCGGGAGGGACCCCGCCAGGGATAGTGGGGATTTCCCAGTAGCAATCCGCGCCCATTTGCCGTCAAGGCTTTGCCAATGGCATAGGCATTGCTCCCCATTTGCTCTACATCCGGCAGCAGCGTGACCGGCAAATCACTGTAGCGATTGACCATGCTGATGGTATCTGCCTCTGGGGGTGTGGCATGGGTAATCGGGGTCATCACGCGGCCGAGTCCATAGCGGATGCCGACGCCAACGGATATCCTGGCCATATCGTCAGCAGTCATGGGACGCACCCATGGCTTGCCGTTACATGATTCGGGAAGCTCAACCCGGTAGTCCTGCAGGTAGCGATTGTAGCCGGCAACAAAGCCATCACTCATATTGAGCATTTCCTGGCGCTGTCTTTCCCTTGAGTGGTCAATAGCCGCCTGATCCAGGAGTGTTTTATGGAAGATATCGCTATCAAGATTCTGGTCTTTCCGACCGAAATACATGGTTCGCTGGCCGTTAGCGGTCACCATAGCTTCAGCAAGTACACACACCGCATCTTTCGCACGTGCGTATCCGAACCCATAACCGAGACTGCCCCAATCGTCTGCCTTAATATGTGGAATTCCGTAGCCGGTCCAACGCACGGTGGCATCGTAGTCAGCTTTTTTTACAGCAGACTGAGTGTCGACCACCGCTGATGACTCAGTCTCTTTAGCGCCCTTATCACAGCCGGATAAAACAGCTGCTATTGCTACCAGAAGTAGCAACCCATGCCAGGATACTCGTCTATGCATAAACCCAACCCCCAAATATTAAAATATTAAAGTCATTATTCTTGCTCAAGACCCGGCCCCATCGTCTAGTGACCTGCTGTCTCTATGCGCTATTAGCTGTTTTTGACCGCTTCTTCCCGGGCCTTTCGAACTTTCGCATTGGTCTGATTGAACAGTAAATCACGGCGCGCTTTTTCCTCTTCCTCTGTCAATTCACGCTTGCCCAGATCGCTGCCGACATGCCTTCCTGTTTCGACCGCCGGTCGCGCACCGACCGCATCGACCCAGCGTTTCAGATGCGGAAACTCACTCCACATGTTTTCGTCTATGAGCCTGCCAATCAACATTGCCCAGGGCCAACTGATTATATCGGCGATTGTGTATTCATCCCCGGCAAGGAACCGGTTAGCCGATAATTGTGCATCCATCACACCTGACAGGCGATCAACTTCGCCGACAAATCTTTTTATACCATATTCCAGTTGTTTCGGATCGTCTGCGATATTTTTCCCATAATTCTTAAAATGATTTGCATTCCCCATCATGGGTCCCAGATTTGCCATCTGCCAGTGAACCCACTGCAGTACTTTGTATCGGTCAGTTGGGGCAGCAGGCAGGAACTTACCGGTCTTTTCAGCCAGATACTCAAGGATTGCTCCCGATTCAAATATGGCCAGCGGCTCGCCGCCTCCCATTGGATCATGATCGACAATTGCTGGCATGCGATTATTCGGGCTGATGCGCAAGAACTCCGGCTTGAATTGATCACCGCCTCCGATATCAACCGGGATGACTTTGTAGTCAAGACCGCACTCCTCAAGCATGATAGTTACTTTCCACCCGTTTGGGGTGGGCCAGTAATATACGTCAATCACGAAAACATCTCCTCTGTCAAATTCGCTGGAAATGTCACAGTATACAATAGGCAAGTTTTGATCAATTGGATTTTTCGCTCCGGCGTCCCGGCGATCCGGCGATCAGACATTAATCAGGGGTTACCGAGGAGTGATTGGATGAACAAAGCGTTAATAGACAAACGGATAGCAAGCCTCCAGGAAGAGTTGACTCAAATCAGACGTGACATCCACGCTCATCCCGAATTGGGTTTCGAAGAACGCAGAACATCAGATCTGGTTGCGGAAAAACTGCAGGAATATGGCCTGGACGTGTATCGAGGCATCGGCAGAACCGGCGTAGTGGGGGTATTGAAAGTTGGCAACGACACTCGTTCCGTGGGGCTGAGGGCGGATATGGATGCGCTGCCCATCATTGAAGCAAACGACTTCGCGCATCGTTCCACTGTGGAAGGGAAAATGCATGCCTGCGGACATGACGGTCACACAACCATGCTGTTGGGTGCAGCCAAATACCTGGCTGAAACGCAGAATTTTGCAGGCCAGGTCATCTTTATATTCCAACCCGCTGAAGAAGGTATCGGTGGCGCCAGCGCCATGATTGAAGACGGCTTGTTTCAACAATTCCCGTGTGACAGCATATTTGCCATGCACAATGCGCCGGGCTTAGCCGTCGGTCACTTCGCAGTCCGTAGCGGTCCGATGATGGCGGGCGGTGCTTTTTTTGACATAGACATTGAAGGCAAAGGTGCCCACGGCGCTCGCCCGGAGACTAGCATAGATCCGGTGGTAGTCTCTTCCCACCTGGTGGTCGCACTACAATCCATCATCTCCAGAAACACCTCACCTCTAGACACTGCGGTTCTGTCAGTTACGCAAATTCATTCCGGAGATGCCTACAATGTGATTCCCCAGGCTGCCCGTATCAGTGGTACCGTTCGAGCATTTTCTTCCCAGGTTATGGATCATATTGAAGCCAGAATGAATGAATTATCCACTGGTGTGGCTGCTTCATTCGGTGCCGAGGCGAAGGTCGATTTTCGAAATATGTTTGCCCCAACGATCAACGACCCGGTTGAAGCTGATTACGCGGCGGATATTTGCGCCACTATCGTGTCACAGGAAAACGTCGTGCGAAAACCCCCGCTGATAATGGCATCTGAAGATTTTTCGTTTATGTTGCAACAGGTATCCGGTTGTTACATCAATATTGGTAACGGAGATGGCGAGTCTGTCTGTGGAGTGCATAATCCGGGTTATGAATTCAATGACCAGGCCATTCCGTATGGCGTCAGCTTCTTTGCGAACCTGGTGGAGAAAAAGCTGGCGAAGGATGCAGACTGCTGACCCCATTTCTAAAGTAACAAATTAAAGAATTAAAGGGGACGGAGGGATTATTTTTTAACCAATCTGTATATACAGATTGGTTAAAAAATAATCCCTCCGTCCCCTTTAATTCTCATTTAATATGGCCACTCTCGCCATCCCCCGAGAAGCGGAAAATACAGGCCCAGACGGATTGGATTGGCTTCCATTTTGCTCATGATGCTAGCGTAACGTTGCAACTGTTGCCGATAGCGCTGCTGCTCTCGGTCAAGGAACTCATCAACACCACCCCCGGTGTGGGTGCCTGTCTTGTAATCGATGATCCAGCGCGTGCCATGCTCATCCACAAAGGTCCGATCGATCACCATGCGGTCTATGCCGCCGTCCCGTATGCCACTCAACGCCAGCTCACAGCTCGCTTGCTGGTGCTGTCCACTCAAAATCCACTGGCCCCGCTGGTCTTCTAATGCCGCCTGGAGAGCTGCACATATCTCTTCAACCGCAACCTTGAGACGCGCCTCCGGCACTCCCAGGCATGCCAGCATATTGCGACCAACAGGTTCGAAACGACGCACGTCGGCCGACTCAATATGGTCGATACCAATTTTCCCCAGGTATTGGAGCAGTCGATGCACTACGGTACCCACGTGTCGCGCAGTCTCGCCTGCCCAATCAAATTCCAGTACCTCTTCCGCTGCGCTTGCCACGGCAGTGCCAGTAATCTGAACGGATTCCGGCGGGGCGGGCAAAGACCAGTCCATGGCTAACCGGGTGCGCACGGCGGTGTGGGCTGCTGGTTCAAGCACATCATTGTGTAGCTGCATTTCATCACCGAGCGCGGCAAGTAGAGATTGAAAATCATTTTCCACCACCGGCCACAGGCGTGCCAGAAGCGAATCTCTGGGCGGCTGACTTAGATCAAAACCAGCGTCCGTTTCCTGAATCCCAACATGTCCCAGGAGGTGCAGGCGCTGCTTTGCCCGGGTCGCGGCAACGTACAGCAAACGACTATCCTCAAAACGTCCCCTGGCTTTATCTAATTGTTGCAGGTATGCAGCCATCGGGTTCTTGTCCTCGCCGTGGGCGCTAATAGGTGCAAGCAGAAGCTCGCTATCACCTGACTCGTGACCACGTTCTAACCAATGCAACAACTTTGCCTCATCTTGTCGCGGGCTGCGGCCCAGTCCGGGCATAATGACCGTATCGAACTCCAGTCCTTTGGCTTTATGCACGGTCATGAGCTGCAGGGAATCGTCCGCTACCACGTCTGGTAGAGCAAATAGCTGCTCAACCTGCTTGTTGAGCTCGTGGATATCCGGTACTTCCCCTGCATTGCCGAGTCTTTCAAGCAACTGAAAGTAAACTTCTGCATCTTCCAGATCAGTCTCGTCAGTCACGCAGGCCGGTCCACCGAGTGCGATCCACACGCCTTCGACATGACTACGCAAGGAACGGCGTGCCTGTTCCGAGAGTGCCGTATCCAACACCGGCAATACCCGGACAATGCGGCAACGGCCATCTTCACTCAGTTGGTCTATGCGCTGTTCTTGATGCAGTAACTCGTGCATTGTTCGAGCAGAATCGTCTCCTGCCAGGGTGTGCAGATCTTCGAGTGTCAAGCCACAATAGGGCGCACGAAGCACCGCCAACCACGCAATGCGGTCACCGCTATGGTTCAATGCCCGGGTCAGCGCCAGCAGATCCTGCACCACCGGCCGTTGCGCCAGGCGCTTAATTTCCACTGCCTGAAAACGCAGCCCGGCTTTCTGCAGCTGGGTTACGATCTGCTCCAGGTGGGTACGGCTGCGCACAAGAATCGCGGTAGTGCCGTCCGGGTGCTCTGTCTTTGCTTGCTGCACAATCGACACGACCTGTTGTGCTTCATTGATATCGTCGCGTTCGAGCGATGCATGGACGGTAACGGCATCCCGTGCCAATGGCGGATGAAAGGCTGTCGACGGTGCATAGGACACGGCACCACCAGCGACGTCGTCATCTGCAGGCAGCACCTCCGGAAAATGCTGATTGATCCAATCGACGATCCCCTGTTGCGAACGGAAATTGACCGACAGGCGAAGAAACTCAAGCAACACCTGACCAATGCCGTGCTCTCTTGCAGCGAGAAATAGCCCCACCTCCGCTTCCCGGAAACGATAAATGGACTGCATGGGATCACCTACCACGAATAAAGTGTGGCCGTCTTCCGGCTGCCAGCCAGCCGTCAATCGTTTCAGTAGTGCATACTGATTGAACGAGGTATCCTGAAACTCGTCCACCAATAGGTGGCGAATTCGATAGTCCAACGCCAACGCCAGGTCCGTCGGCGCCTCAGGATCACCCAATGCCCTGATGGCTGCCTGGACCAGGGCGGGAAAATCCACCTGTCCCCGTTCGCTGAACACGAGCTCCAGGTGAGCTGCCGCCACACGCAACAGTTCAACCAGGTCCTGTAGCGTCTCCCACTCACCATTGGTGTATTGGTGCGGCGGTAACTGCCGCAACAGAGCCAACTGTTCTCGGAATGCATCTTCGCCCTGCAATGAATCCAACAGCGTTGTCATACGCTGCTTCATCTCATTAAACAGGGCTTGCTCCTGCTGATTCTCTGCACTACTTGATGCCGGGAATCCCTCATTCCTGGTCAACCTTTTCCGCCAGGTACCTCCTTTCGTCAACAGCATTTCAGCCACACCATGCCACTGCCGACGATCCTCCACTTGCCATCCCGGCAATTCGCCAAGCTCACTACAAGCGGCAACTGGAGAATCAGTATCCAGATTACCCGCAGCGAATCGAACCAACTCGATCAGCTCCGGTCCACACGCCGCAGGGACATGTTTTGCCAGTTCATGTAACGCATCTGTCACCAGACGCGCCATGGCGGCTTCCAGGTTTTCCCGTTCCAGGTAAGGATGGTCTGGATCGGCGACGTGGCGCAACCATTGATCCCGCCGGGCAAGCATGGTCGAAATCAGCCCCTGCAATTTATCCAGCCGATTATCCAGATGCTGTACCAGATGCGCGATGGCGTCCGACCATTTGGCACTGGATGCCAACTCTGCAAGGGTGTTCCTGGCCGCTTCGAGATAAAGTGACCCGGCATCTTCGGCAATGGCTGGCACCGAACCAAACCGGGACAGGATAGGCATCTGACGCGCCAATGCCGTACACAGGGAGTCGATCGTCTGGATGCGCAGGCGCGACGGATTATCAAGCAGCTGCCATCCCTGTTGCTGGTCACGTGCGAGTGCTCGCTGGGCCAGTTCCCAGGTGCGCCTTTCATGATCCATCTCCGGCGGTTGATCATTCCCGGCCTGCTGCAATGCCTGTAGTATCCGTTGGCGCATCTCACTCGCCGCCTTACGGGTAAACGTAATGGCGACAATCTCCTCCGGCGCGTCGACTCCCGCCAGCAGTACCAGAAACCGCTGGCTGAGCAACGCCGTTTTCCCGGAACCCGCCGGTGCCTGAACAATGAACGATTTTGATGCGTCGAGTGCGCGTGAGCGGGCATCCTGATCGGCTATTCTTTGCTGTTCACTCATGCCTGGTCCTCCTTATTGGAAGACTCGCCGTCCAATTCTCTCAACTCGTTGATACGACACAATGGCTTGAGTTCACAGTAGCTGCAGGTGACCGGATACTGCTTCGGATCAACCGCCGCTTCGCCATTGCGAAAAGCATCACCCAGGCGGTCCATCGTAGCCCGCCAATCGCGTAACACAGCCGACCATGAGTTCGCTTCGCGTGTCTGCGGCAACTTCTCATACGACTTCACACCAGGCACCAGCCCTTTCTCTTCAGCCACGCCGACAAATGCCATGCCACCTGCCTTCACCTGCGCGAACAGTACGCCAGCGACATAACCATCAACTGCCATGCTGTAGAGCGGCAGTTGCGGCTCGTCGGGCCGCTCGCCAAACCAATGACCCGGCATTACCTCACCGGTCTTGTAGTCAATCACAAGCTGGCGGCCGTCGGCCAGTTCATCGATGCGATCGACTTTTAGCTGCACACGGACCCCTCCGGCAATCGCTGCGTGTTTCTGTTCCCTCTCCACGACGCGAAACGGCACACGTTGTTTCTCCAACTCCAACCATTGCAGCACTTGTCGACACAAGCGCTCCGCTTCCATGTGCCGGAAGCGTCCGGTAAATGTTTGTGGATACCTGTTGGCAATTGCATCTATCGCCTCACCAACCTTGTTGGCAATCAAGGCTTCCAGCTGGGTCGCATCCATGGCGATAAGTTGGCTATGTGAAACCAATGCGTGCCACACTTTCTCGAGTACACTGTGCATCAGTGACCCTCGGGTCATGGCATCCAACCCGATGTCCGCTTGCCCCAGTGCACGCGCCCCCAGGCGCAGTTCCGCGAAGGCACGAAACGGGCACGCTGCCTGGAGTTTGAAAACGGCGCTGCCACCACCGACTTCTACCTGCTCCAGGGGCGGTGCGGGATCTTCCTGCAATGGTGTTAGCCTGGCACTGAGGTGAACGCCATGCCGCCAAGTGGGAGCTGGCCACAGCCGTAGAGCTTCCGGATCCAGAATTGCAAGATCAGTAATCAGAGGACTGGGCCGCAGTTCCTCTTCACCACTGCGCTGCGGAAAACTCACGACCACCTCGGCGGCACTCGTCAACATGCGACTGGTGATGATACGCGACACTTGTAACTCCCGCGCCTCACTTGAATGCGGCAATCCAGCCCCGCGCTGCAAAGGTAATGGGATAAACGGATTCGGTCGTGGCGACATTGGCCAGACGCCGTCATGAAGACCCATGATCCACAGGTGATCAAACTGGAGCCCGCCGGCCTCAAGCATACCCAGCACTTGCACAGGTACCACCCCGGTTTGCGGCTGAAAAGTCCGCTCCCCGGCCAGGCGTCGCAGTAGCGCCAGGGCGATAGATGCCGTCATCGGCTCTGTTACCAACTCCAGACCTGCAAAGGTGCCCAACAGTTCTCGCCATGCCTCGGTAGCCTGGTACTCTTCACTTGACAAGGTACGGCCGCTGGCCCAGCCAATGCTCTTTAATAATCCGGCAAACCGTTCCGACCAGGTTCCGGGACTATTAATGCGCGGGCAATCGCGCGCCGCCTTCACCCAGGCGTCAAGATTTTCTGCAAGCACAGGGCATGAGTAAGCCTGGCTGGTTCGGGATGCGTAATAGCGCAGCGTACTCAAAGACACTTGGAGTTCGCCTGTTTCACGCAATCTCCCATCCAGTAACGCCCGGGCATTGGCTTCCTGTTCCCAGCCTGCAACGAACGGTGAACGCAGTAATCTGCCCGCGTCTTCCAGACTGATGGTCGGTTTCAACAGGCTGAGCAACTGCAGTGCAGTACTGATTATGGGATACTCACTCAATGGCGAACCGAGCGAGATGTTATAGGGTCGCGCTACAGATTGTTGCCCCGGATTTAGTGCATTCGGAACCAGGACTTCATCAAGCGCCTGAATCATTAAATCCCGTTGTGATGCAAGCTCAGGAACAACGACACCGATCTCCACCTCGGGATTCTCGTCGAGTCGCTGCCGGACCCAACGGGCAACTGTAGCGGCTTCCTGACGCTCATCGACGCAGCCGATTCTGGCTGCCAGACTCTCCTTGCCCGGGAGTTGCACCCAGCGTATATCGCAACCTGACGATCCAAGTGCTTGTAACAACGACTGCTGCTGTGGAGTCAGTTCATCGAAACCGATCAACACCAGTTCCGCAGGCGTAACCAATGCGCCTGCCTGAATGCTGCGCTGAAGTTCATCCGCAAGTCGGGCGAGGGGTAGCCAACCTTGTTCCGCACACCTGGCCTCGAATCTCGATGCCCATTGCCAAAATGCCGTGCTGTCACTGTTGTAAGTAAATACGGCCGCATCCAATGCCAGTTGCCAGGATTGCATCAACTGCCAGGCTTCCTGCGCTCGACGCACTGTCCCCGTTAACTGCTGCAATGGCTGATCCGCCACGGTTTGCGCAATAATGTCTTCCCAGATACGTTGTTCCTGTTGAGACGTGAGCAACAGGTCCGGTAATGCCCCCGAAACCACAGCCTCATCCCAGCTACTCTGCAACCAGGCCGTCCAGGGCAATAGATGCGGGGTTGGCCAAACTTCAAGCCCTTTGTTCATCGCCGCTTGTTCAAAGGCCTGACGGATGGCGCCTGCCAGGCGGTTGTTTCCGGTAACCAGGGTCAGGCCGCGGTCCAGAGCTTCGAATACTTCCAGTAAAGAAACTGTCTGCTGTTCAATCACATGTATGTTCCCATTACGAAAGATCCTTGGTTGTACAGACTGTGAACACCAGATCGCCCTGGCGAATTCGGTAAGATGATTTCACTGCGGGGCTGACAACATAGTTCTCACCCTCCGGATATGGGCGATGGAAGGCCACTTTACATAAAGGCGTCTATTTGTAAAGTATGATATTGGATGAATTGCGGGTGGGGGTAAAATGATTGTTTGCAAATTTATAGATTGGCCTGCTGCGTAACTCACTAAACGGGACTGTTTCTATACGCAGCAGAAAAGGAATTGACGTTAAACATTCACCTTGGAATTACATTTATACGACTACATAATCCAATATGGACGGGAAATAAGATCTAGCGAGAATGGAGATAGAATCCAGAAAATGAACACCTTCAGTTCGCAAGCTTTTATGCCCTTTAAAGCTCATCGCATCCTGCGAGGGTTCATAGATTTTTCTCTATCAGGACCATAAAACCTTCTTGTTCAAAATGATGGTCATTTGTAAGCACTTCAGTGACCGACTCGCTCTTCATAGTATGCATCGAAATGCAATCGGTCAGACTATATCCTTTATCCGCACGTTGTTCATATAACGACAAACCTTTTAGAAAGGAGTCCCGGGTTTGTGGTATTACCCTGACATTAGGGTTATCCATAATGGCGCCAACCATTTTCACCGCTTGTTCGCGGAGTTGCGATCCACCCTCCGCAAGGTGATTCAAGAATTCAATTAAAATTTCATCTGTGGTAATTATTACCGTATTACCCAGGGAATGCTTTGCCTCCTGTGCAGCAGATTTCCACGGATCGCGGGGTCTAACAATCGCAATCCAGTAGAGTGTGTCGGCAAATACTATCTTCACTTCCTTGGCGTACCGTATAGATAGTGATCGAGATCATCTGTCAGGTCAGCGGGAAATGCATCCCAGTCTTCCTGTGGTATTTTTTTTGCCAGATCTTGCAACACCTCTTCTATCGGCGTCGCAGTCATATCGAACAATGATTCACCGACGGGGAAGAGTTTCATCTCATCAATGCGGGTGACCTGGAGCAATTTGCCAGCGGAAGAATATTGGCCCCATCCTTTCACTTGCATATTTCGGTGTTGGTGTTCTTTCAGTGCGGTGGTTACCTCATCTTCTTGTTGTTCTGTGAAACTCACCGTGGCCTTCGTCGTATCATCCAGCCAAAGTTGAAACCGCTGGCGTTTAACATCCGCTTCAAGGACCTGGCCGGTTACATCCACATCAGCCTCGTAGGTCTTTTCGACATACTCGGTCAGCCTCTGTTTTGAAACCAACGTCAAATGCACAGGCTCTCTTTCAGGGGTGCTTATTTCGATCTCCTCTTCCGGCCCTAACGTTTGGCTGAATTTCGCGTACTCCGGAATCAGCGATCTTGGCAGCCGGTCTGGAAGTGTGTCACCTTTCTCCAACGCCTCAAAAACCTCGTAGGCAAGACCGATTGCCTCGTTTACTTCAACGGGTTCCACCGGACCAAACAGGTCCTGTATCACTTCGTCCTCCATAAATACTTCCAGTGGCACCGTTGCACTCCCTTCTTCTATGGTGCGCAGGCACAACCGGGTTCGCTGCTCAAAATGCCGCGGCAACCTGCCCTGATCCGGATGCGCTGCACGCCACAAGACCTTGGCTGTTTCCGCCACCATTTTCTGAAACTGGCTCAACCCGCCCAGGGCGCTTAAATCCAAGGCATGGTCACGAAACCTTTCACCTTTAAACCGTAACCTGACCACTTCTTTCCATTTGCCTGACATAGTCAAAACTCCAGCGTCCTTAGATTCTCTCTAAATCATCTATAATTTTAGCAGACTTTTTGGCAGCCGTTATCAGCCAGCACCAACGAGAGACAAGAGACGTACTTTTATACAGTTCGAGATACTTGCCGCATCGCTGACGGGGCACAGGAGCACACACTGCCCAGTTCAAGCTGTAGCCAAAGTCCTGGTTCCAAATTCTTCCAGTCGTTCGGGTACATTGGACCTACCCCGCTTTGGTGGACAGGTTAGCGTTTGATTATGCGATGAGGCATTAGGCCTTTTATTGGCCCAATATGCCATCCTCGCAGCATAGTTATATCGTTTGAAAGAAAAACGGCTTCCTGTCGTGCTCTGTGAGCGGTTTTCGTTACCTTACCCATACCTTAGGTACCCCTCATTTTGATGTCAACTCACCCGAGTGACTTTGTTGCGTCTGCGCCCAGCGGGCTTCGAAGTTCACTGGGGACAGGTAGCCAATCGATGAATGGCGGCGTTTCGGATTGTAGAATCCCTCAATGAAGTCAAACACGGCCAGTCGTGCTTCCTGGCGAGTCCGAAATACGACACGATCAATCAATTCGCACTCCAGCGTGGCGAAAAAACTCGCACACATCGCATTATCGAAACAGTCACCCACTGTACCCATCGAGGGCCGTACGCCGGCCTTTTTGCACCGATTCCCGAACGCAATCGACGTGTATTGCGATCCCTGGTCGGAATGATGGATCACCCCATTGGGCTTGCGCTGATCGAGCGCCATCTCCAGCGCATTGAGCACCAGCGCGGTGCGCAAGTGGTTGGCCATTGACCAGCCAACGATCCGGCGGCCAAACACATCCAGCACCACCGCCAGATACAGAAATCCTTCCCAGGTCGGAACGAACGTGATGTCGGCGACCCACAACTCATTGGGTGCCGCGGCACTAAAGTCCCGGTCCACCAGATCCGGCGCCGGTCGATCATGCGCATTGCGTACCGTGGTGGTCACCCATTTGCGACGACACACGCCGCGCAAACCGCAATCACGCATCAACCGGGCAATCCGCTTGCGACTCACCCGTTCATCTGCTTCGATAAGCTCGGCGTGGACCCGCGGAACCCCATAGGTCCCTCGGGACTCCTCATGAATCGCTTCGATACGCTGTGTCAGTCGCTCATCCTCGATCGATCGCACCGAGGGTAAACGTTTCCGCCACGCGTAGTACCCGCTGCGGGAGACACCCAGCACCCGGCACATCGTGGACACACTATGGTCGGCCTGATTCACCTTTACGAACTCGAAGACTTGGGTGGAATCGAGTCGGTCTCCCTTGCGAACCAGGCCGCGGCTTTTGCCAAAATTTCGCGTTCTTCAGCCAGCCGTTTCACTTCGCGTCGAAGCCGCCTGAGCTCGTCGCGTTCCACGCTGGTTAGGCCATCTTCACGTCGACCCGCATCGCGATCATCTTGTGCCACCCAATTAACGATTGATTGCGCTGTCGGTTCGAACTCGTTCGCCAATTCTCCTGGCGTTCTTCCCGATCGAACCAATGCGACCATCTGTTCTCGAAACTCCCGTGTATACGGGACTCTTGTCTTGCCCATAATAGACACCTCCTTTTATAAGGATCTCGTGTCCACTAAAGCGGGTCAACTCCAGCCAGATGGACCATAACTCTGCGATTGATAACTGGTCATGCCTTCTACTATATACGCTCGACTGGTTGGTGAACATTATTCCGACTACTTTAATCCCGGTTGGTAAAACAGATCTTACATGTTGGGATCGGCGAGTGCAGAGCAAACGCCGAAACCGCAAGCAAATTGCGAGAACGCGGAATCTAATGAAGTCAAGAACCTGTAAGACGCCGGGTCCCGCGGGGAACGACCTGCTATTTTTTGAAACTGCAATCATGTGAGTTACTTGACCAGGGTGGCTGTGACTCCTAGATCACGCCAAAGGCCAGCATTGCATCTGCGACTTTGACGAATCCGGCAATATTCACTCCTTTTATGTAGTTGATGTAGCCGCTTTCCTGCCTACCATATTCGACACACTTATCGTGTATATCATGCATGATATCTCTGAGTTTTGCCTGCAGCTCTTCCTCAGTCCAACTTATCCTGACTGAATTCTGGCTCATCTCCAGTCCTGAAACGGCGACACCCCCGTGAAGCGGTTGGCTATTCGCTTGTATTGACCGAACAGGTAGCCAATCTCCCGCGCACCTACACCTATGTCACCGGCGGCCACATCCACATGCGCACCAACATGCCTTTGTAGTTCAGTCATGAAAGCCTGGCAAAATCGCATCACTTCATGATCAGATTTACCCTTGGGTGAAATCTCAGCCCACCCTTGTAAGGACCTATGGCGTTGTTATTCTGGACACGATAGCCACGATTAACCCGGATATTGCCAAGGTCATCCTCCCAACACACCCGAAATACAATCACCCGATCTGGTTCGGTCAATCGTTCGAGAATTCGATATTTCGAGTAGTCCGGTTTATCCTGGATGTAGGGCAGAACATGCATAGCCACTTCCTCCACAGCCTGATGAAATTCGAACTCAGCAGGATTTCTTTTCCGGAGTCCTGCCATGAATTCTCCCAATTCCTTATTCACATATGACATATTCATTTCCTGCACTAGTTCGCGAATCAGGTTGAAACCACAGGACTGCTCCTGCTTATGGCGCTCTTATTTCACCGGGTATTAGAGATCATCCCAACTCTTGCTGAGGGTAGCTCTTTATTCACTCACATCTCTGTTGGTGAATGGTAAAATGGTGATCTGGCAATTATGTTTTCAGGAGACACACAATGACCACGAAATTGAGACAACTGAGTCCGCTCCGCAACACTACCAAAGAACTCACACCTGAAGCTCTCGCTGAAGAACAACTGCACCATTTTGGTATCGATCCGGCGACCGACTACGGTCGCGTGTTGGGTGATCTGGCGACTTCCTTATACCGTGCCAATGTATCCACCCATGATTTGTGGCGTATTACTATAGAAACCCTGGCGAGCCTGGACAAATCTGACCGTATCGCCTGGTTCAATTCCAAGCGTTTCGTCTGTTTCCAATTAGCCAAGATTCTGGACAACCTGCAGAATCCACTACGCACCACTTACCAGTCAATTTCAACCCGGCAAGGGGGTTTTGCCAGCAAGGGTCCCTACCCCTTATTCGATAACGTCACCGCGCTCTTTTCCGCTACCCCGGTCATAACGCGTACGGCAACCTATCTGTTCGCCTGCACCGAATGGATTGAAGATGCATTCAAGGGGCGTGAACCCTTGCATGAAATCTACTCTCGACTGCTCAATCCCACATCTATCAGCCTGGCTAACCATATGATTGATCTGGAGTGCGGTGAACGCGCCGGTGAGTATATGGCCTGGAATTTCAACTCCGGAATGGCTGCAATCGATTGTCTTTTCGCGCATATGCTTGGTCACAGGGATATCTTGCTTGCCGGTCGTAATGTCTATGGCGGCACCCATCAATTACTACACGACTGGTATCACAAAAAAAGCAATCTCGATATGGCGCTTGAATGGGTTGATGGCCCGTATGGCTCGGATTACAAAGCCGCATTGGATGCACTTGAAATAAAGTATGCTGATCGCCTGGCTGAAGGACGGCAAATCTATGTCTTCATCGAATCACCCTGCAACCCCCATGGTACGGTGCTTGATGTATCTGGCATCGCTCGGGTGGTGCATGAGAAGGGGTTGACGCTCATGTGCGATTCCACGGTCGGGACGCCATTCCTGCATCCCGTGATGAAGCGGGAAGATCCCATGGAGCGACCTGATTTTGTGGTGCATTCCTACACCAAAGACTTGAGTGGCAGCGGTGCAACTACCGCAGGTGTCGTAATAGCGCGCAATGAGCGCATGTTCATGCCAAAAGGTGACCGTCAGGAACTCACCTGCCCCGATGGTCATCTGGAAACCATTAATTGGGATGAGACCATGTTCTGGAATGTCTACTATGTGAAAGGCGCATTTCTGGACGCCGACAAGGCATTCGAGGTGCTGAACGGCATGCGCACCTATGAGATGCGTGTTTTGAATAAGGCTATTAATACCATCGTACTTGCCAGAATTCTGGCACAGCATCCCCATATCAATGTGAATTGTGGCGCAATTCCAGGTCACCCAAACGCAAAATTAATGCAACAGCAAATGTTGCTCGGCCTACCCGCTCCGCTTTTTACGATAGATATGGAAGGTGATGATTCCATAACACCCATGGGTCGCACTGCTTTCAAACGATTCTATGACAGTCTGGAGCCAGCTATCGGGATGCAGGTCAGTCTGGGACAGACCAACACCGCCGCCCTGTGTCCGGCCCTGACTACTCACTCTGAATTATCTGAAGAAGACCTCAAAGAAGCTGGTATAGCGCCCACCACGATGCGGATCTCGGTTGGCCTGGAAGATCCCCGAATTCTAATCTCGCATATTCAGCGCTCCGCCATGCTGACCCTGGACACTGAGATCCCGGGTTTTAGCCAGCATTTCCCACCAGGAAAAGAGATCGATCGTATTTATCGAGAGACCTATGTGGACGTACATAGCCGCTATGTCGCTTCACTACCTGACTACTCTTTCATCACCACATGAATGCAGACAGGTTTAAGCTATTTGGACAAATCCTGGATCGTTGCAGGCAACCCTTCTTTACAGCGATGACTCGAACTACACCCTGGCATAACGAACCCTGTGCTAGGTGACGTAATATTTTTCAGTGGCCCAATCACTAATCCTCGAGTATGCTGGATTTCCTGTGAATTTACTTTTACCGGAGATCTAATTGGATCAGAACGATGTTGTAGCCATGCGCACCAAACTGGCTTTCGGCATTGGTGCAACTGCCGAAGCAGCAATAAACGTAGGTTTCAATGCGTTTAACTTTTTCTTCTATAATCAAATCCTTGGATTATCCGGTACGCTGGCGGGTCTTGCCGTTACCATCGCGCTTATCTGCGACGCCATAACAGATCCACTAATCGGCGTACTTTCTGATCGACTTAGATCCAGGCTGGGTCGAAGACATCCTTTCATGTTTGCTGCGCCGATACCTGTGGCAATCTGTTTTTATTCAATCTATACACCACCGGAAGCGCTGCAGGGGCTATCGCTATTTCTCTGGTTTACCACCTTTACGATTTTACTGCGTTCATTTTTAACCCTGTTTGCGGTTCCCCACCTTGCTATGGGAGCCGAACTGTCAAAAGACTATCACCAACGCTCAGTGGTAATGAGCTACAACAATTTTTTTGGGTGGATAGGCGGAGCAGGTACACATATTCTTGGTCTCACCGTATTTTTTGTGGCCACTCCCGAATTCACTTATGGCTTACTCAACAAGCAGGCCTATCCGCATTTTGGCATCTTCGTTGCGCTGGCTGCATTGATATTGATCTTTGCATCCGCATGGTTTACCAGAGACCAGATTGCAAAACTACACCAGCCTACTGACGACCAGCGTGGTTTTCAATTCCGTCAGATATTCAACGAAATGCTATCTGCGTTAAAGAATCGAAACTATTTGTCTCTGTTGCTGGGTCTGTTCTTTCTAAGCGCCATGCTGGGTACACGTGAAACCCTGGGCAATCATGTTAGCACTTACTTTTGGGAGCTACGGTCTGAACAGATCGTCTGGTATAACCTGGCATCACTATTTGGCTATGCTTCCGCCTTTGTTCTAACCGCACGTTATCATGTCAAGTTTGACAAAAAACCGACAATCCTTGGATCGCTTATTGTTATGTGCGCATTTTCGGCGCTACCGATCTTGTTACGAATACTCGGTTTTTTTCCGGAGAATCATTCTGTAATCCTGATGCCACTACTGGTGTTTATTTCGATATTCGGCTATCACGGTGGTGCGGTTCTCAATATCAGCGTCATGTCAGCTCTTGCGGACATAGCAGATGAACATGAACTGCATACCAATCGTCGCCAGGAAGGCGTGTTCTATGCCGCAAGAACCTTTTTTGCGAAAGCTATTTCAGGTATGGGACATCTCATAGCCGGTATATTTATCGATGTAATCGAGTTCCCAACTGGAGCATCTCCGGGCACGGTGGATCCGGATAAAGTGTTCTGGTTAGGAATGATGGATGGTCCCATTGCGGTGATCCCCGGGTTTATTGCAATTGCATTCTATGCGGGGTACCGGATTAACAAGCAAAGACATACTGAAATTCAGGAACAATTGGCTGCCCGAAAACTGGCAATTGAGAAGGCATCCGGCTAAATTGTATTCTCTGCATACAGTGATAACGAATTGATCATAATTTATTCCCTCCGTCCCCTTTTTCACTAAAAAATAATCCGTCCGTCCCTTTTTTCATTCAAGTTGCCCGGTAAATTTGATGAAAGGATGTTTTTTGGGAGCTGTCAGGGCATTCAGCACTTCAAAAACGAGTTTGATTTTTTTCGACTTCTGCGTTCTCTTGACATAGAGTTCAATCGTGTCGTGGGCCGGTACTTCAACGAGGTCTGATCGACCCATAAAGGTGTAATCAGTGCGGTTCTTGAGTTGAAAATCTGAGTCTGATCGGTTTGAGATTCTGATCTGAACGATTTCGGTTTCACCAAAGTAGACAGCCGAGTCCATGGTGAGAGATGCTTCCAGTAAAGGGACCAGGTACTTCTCTCTCCCGATCAACAGATTCTTGAACCAGACAACTGTACGCTGTGCAAACAGTGCCTTTTTAATAGCGTCAGCAGTTGCCTCCTTTGCAAACACAAGCGTCACCGGCCTGTGACCGCCTTCGTGGGGTTTATAATCCCAATCGATCAGATTGTGTACATCCGACACCCCTATCATCGTCAGATCGTGATCCAGCGCAATTTGAAATGCTTCCTCTGAATAGGCATTGCCATTAGCTATTTCAATGCCATGCAACAGCCCCTTTTTTGCGTTGTTGGTATGAAACTCCGGAATAACGGGAATTCCATTCGGTGTCTGCCTTGACCACCATGGATGATTCCAGAACACAAAGGCACCTTGAACGTTCGCATTTTCAACCGCTTGCTGGGCAGGCCACTCACCAGCCCTGGTATAGTTACTTACAGCATCTGAGGGATCTTCCGGGATACCAAATTGCAGCAACTTGTTGGCATCTTCAATGAATACTGCATTCATGTGTCCTGCTGGTACTTCTCGCGTAATTTCAGAACCGGCAATCACAAGAATTTCATTGTCTCCCGCTGCTTCTACTGCATCGTTGTAGGCTCTGTTACGATCGCTATGCGGAATATCCGCAAGATGCGGCTGCCATTCCAGGTGCTCGGTAATCGCGATAGCGTCGAGGCCATCCCTCAACGCCTCACCAACTCTGATCCTCGGCCAGACGTGACCATCGGAAAAGACCGAGTGGGTGTGCAGATCAACCACAAGGGTTTGATACTTGCCGGTATCAGGAAAATCTATGCGTCTACCGTCTGACTCATCGGGCTTGGTAGCGGTCCCATGACCCAATGCATAGGCTGAAAATAACATCGGCAGGATAAATGCTGCTTTTTTTATTTGCATAATGAACTCCTGTAAAAGTGGCTGCGAGAATAGGCTTAATTTACGGTTTGTCTACCTGTTAGCAAAATATCACGAATTAATGGCCCAGGCTAGGACGATCATCAGTTTCAAATTTAGATGAATGGATAAAGTGCAGTGTCCCCTTTTGCTGCTTTTTCTGCCTGATGGAACGATTGATCAATTTTTAATCCCTCCGTCCCCTTTTTCTCTTTTTCTGCTCTCTTTTTCTGCTAATGTGTTTCCCCTTTGAGAGTAGTAAGAATGACTGAGAAAGTA
>JASJXV010000120.1 GCA_030123805.1 Gammaproteobacteria bacterium | reverse complement strand
ACCAAGTGCCGGCTTGCCGAAGGCAAACGGCACAGGTGGCAGCTGCTTGCGGAGCAAGTCGCGAGAACCAAGCATTAACCTGGAGTCAACAGTGATATACGCTGGACCTGCACATGGCTAAACCTGATTCCGTTTTCAATGCTGCCAAATTTATACAGAATCTGACGCATCGCCCCGGCATCTATCGGATGATGGCGGAGGACAATCAGGTCCTGTATGTCGGCAAAGCAAAGAATCTGAAAAACAGGGTATCCAGTTATTTTCGCACCACCGCACTGGACAACAAAACGCTTGCACTGGTATCGCGCATAAGAAATATAGAGGTGACAGTAACCAGCAGCGAGACAGAAGCCCTGCTGCTAGAGCAAAGCCTGATAAAAGACCTTAAACCGCCATTTAATATTGTGTTTCGGGACGACAAATCCTACCCCTATATCTATCTTAGTAGCCAACAGGAGTATCCTCGCCTGAGTTTCTATCGAGGAGCCAAGAAAAAACAGGGCAGGCTGTTTGGTCCCTATCCCAGCGCCTATGCCGTCAGAGACAGTCTGAATATCTTGCAAAAGGTATTCAGAGTACGCCAGTGTGAAGACAGTTTCTTCAAAAATCGATCAAGGCCTTGTCTGCAATATCAGCTTAAAAGATGCAGCGGTCCCTGTTGTGATCTCGTTAGTAAGGAAGACTACCAGGCGGACGTGCGCCTGGCCACCATGTTCCTTGAGGGGAAAAGCAGGAACATCCTGACTGAATACGCAAACCGAATGGACGCAGCATCAGGTGCTCTCGAATTCGAAAAGGCGGCTCAGTTCAGGGACCAGATCACTCACCTGCGGCGGATTCAGGAACAGCAGTATGTTGTAGGCCTGGAAGCAGAAGTGGACGTGATGGGCGCCGTGGTAAATCCAGGTGGTGTGTGTGTCCAGGTGTTGTTTATCAGAGGCGGGCGGTTGCTGGGAAACAAAACTTTTTTTCCAAAGACTCGCTTGGAATCAACTGCCGCAGAGGTGCTAAGCGCCTTTATCGCGCAATTTTATCTTTCCGGAAGCATAGCCCGAGACATACCAAAAGAGATTGTGCTCAGCACACCCATAGATGATAAAGAGTTGCTGACATCCGCATTATCTGAAAAAGCATGCAGACGGATCAAAGTATCAGATCGAGTGCGGGGACACAGAGCCAAGTGGACCAGGCTGGCAACAACAAACGCGCAGCAGAGCCTGACAGGGCATCTTGCGAGTACGCAAAATACCTTCCAACGATTCGAGGCACTGCAGGAGGGGTTAGCACTGGATGATCTGCCGCAACGCATTGAATGTTTTGATATCAGTCATAGCGCTGGTGAAGCGACAGTCGCAGCCTGTGTCGTTTTTGATAAGGAAGGCCCCCTGAAATCTGACTATCGGCGCTTCAACATTGAGGGTATAACACCCGGTGATGACTATGCGGCAATGTCGCAAGCTCTGTCGAGACGCTACAAACGCATCAAGTCCGGAGAGGGAATACTGCCGGATATACTCTTCATTGACGGCGGCAAAGGTCAGTTACACGAGGCGGAGAGTGTACTTGAAGAATTGCAGATTGAGGGAGTGATTCTGGTCGGCATTGCCAAAGGACCGGAACGCAAGGCTGGATTGGAAAATCTGTTTGTTTCCGGTCGTGCCGAGGTTGTCAAGTTACCGTCGGATTCGCCGGCTCTGCATTTAATTCAACATATCCGGGATGAATCGCATCGATTTGCTATTACAGCACACCGACAAAGACGGGCCAGGAAACGAAACGAATCACCGCTGGAGAATATTCAAGGCGTTGGTCCAAAACGCCGGCGAGCACTGCTTCGACATTTCGGCGGTATTCAGCAGATAGTTAGTGCAAGTGCCGATGAGCTGGCCAAGGTAGACGGGGTAAGCCACAGACTAGCCGAGCAAATATATGGTAACCTGCACCATGTGTGATGTTCCGCTTGCAGATGACATCCGATAAAGCATCGACTGTTGAGATAATCACCTAAAAAAATCAGGGACCGGGTCCAAAAATTACTCCTTAACGTTTATGAAACCAGCCGTTGGTATTCCCAATATCGTAACCAGCATAAGAATTATTCTGATTCCGGTTCTGGTGGGTGTCTATTATTTACCCATGGACTGGCATTATCTTGCAGCGGCTGCAATATTCACCCTGGCATCTATCACCGACTGGCTGGATGGTTACCTGGCCAGACGCCTTCAGCAAATGACCCCATTCGGTGCTTTCCTGGATCCCGTTGCCGACAAACTGATAGTCGCTGTGGCATTAGTCATGCTTGTAGAGTCGCACGCCAGTACCTGGTTGACAATTCCTGCCCTGGTAATCGTTGGTCGAGAGATAGTTGTGTCCGCTTTGAGAGAATGGATGGCAGAAATGGGCAAGCAGGCAAGCATCGCAGTTTCATTTCTCGGTAAGGTTAAAACTACCTTTCAAATGATTGCGTTGATCTTTCTACTGGCAAATGAACCTAACCTGGAACTGTCATTTGTCATCCTGGGCTATGCGCTTCTTTATACCGCAGCCGCACTCACCCTATGGAGTATGTATCTCTATTTGAGAATTGCCTGGCCGCTTCTGAGTTCCGGGATGACTGACGATTAAGACCGCTCAATTCTCAGCAGCAACCATGATATGTAGAGGCTGGGATCACTACACTTTGTGACTGCGGTGGTCAAATCAAGCGGCCTGGCCGTGTTGGTTATTTACAACTTTCAAGGGTGTTTCCAGTAGCTCCCGAATCTTGAATGACAGTTGCGTCATATTGTAAGGTTTCTGTAAAAATCCGTTACATCCATGCTCTAGTATTTCTTCAGCTTGACCTTCCAGACTGTACCCACTCGAAAGCAGGACTGTAATTTGCGGGTTGATCGCTTTAAGACGCTGGTAAGTCTCTCGTCCACCCAGGTGGGGCATAATCATGTCGAGGATAACCAGGTCAATTGTGTCTGGGGTTTTTGCATACTCTTCGATGGCTTCTTCGCCACTCTCTGCAGTGATGACATCATAGCCCATGAGTTTTAGCATGGTGCCTACCAGGTGAACGATCTTCGATTCATCATCTACCAGTAGAATAGTCCCAGTACCCTTTAGTATCTCTTCTTCCGGGGTTTCTTGATCTGCCGCAGGCAACTCCGAGGCAGGCAGATAGACGTCAAAAATTGTTCCAATTCCAGGTCTGGAACTTAAAACGATGTCGCCTCCATGACGCTTGACAATGCCGTAAGCAGAAGCCAACCCAAGCCCCGTGCCTTTACCCATTTCCTTGGTGGTAAAGAATGGTTCAAAAACCTGCTCTTGGGTCGTTTTATCCATTCCTATGCCCGTATCGATGACACTTAACTGAAGATAACTGCCATACTCAAGATCACAAGATCGACTCATAATCTCGATTCCAGTGGTACGACTGATTCTCAAATTGAGTTCCCCGCCATCAGGCATAGCATCGCCAGAGTTAACCATTAGATTCAACAACACCTGTTCAATCTCAGAAGGATCTGCTTTTACTATGGGAAGATCAGCAGAACAACCCACGTGAATAGTGATGTCCTTTCGGGTTCTACCAAAATTAACTGCGGTGTCTTGCACCAGCTTCTGCAGATCGAAGGCTTTCACCTCGCACTTCCCCTTTCTTGTATAGCCGAGGAGGCCTTTGACCAATTTAGCGCCACTTTGTACCTGCGCTTCGATGGTCTTTAGCTTTTCTTGGTGGGTGGGGCTCAAGTCCTTATCGAAACGTATCAATGAAACACATCCTTGTATGACACTAAGCAGATTATTAAAGTCATGGGCAATGCCCCCGGCTAAAGTTCCCAGGCTTTGAAGTTTTTCTACTTGTTGCAGGCGCGCCTCAAGTTTCTCTTCCAGGGTCATGTCTTTGATAAAGATAAGGAATGCCGGTTGCCTCTGCCATTGGATAATAAGGCCAATGATCTGGACTGATATTACTTCACCGTCCTTGCACATTAGTCGAGCCGAAAAAGCCGGGTACATGTACTCGCCAGCGAAGCTTCTCATCACCCTATCGATAACCATCTCCCGGTCATCCGGGTGGTAAAGATCAATGATAGGAATCTTCATTATCGCATCTGCCGAATAGCCCAGCAGCGCCGTGGCGTGATCATTGACAAGTGCGATGTTACCGTCCACAGCAGTTAGTAATGCGGCTTCATCCGCTGTCCGTACCAACTGCCTATACTGAGCATCGTCATGCCATTGCCCCACCCTGTTGTTTTCGGTTTCCACGGCAAATTCCCTCGAACATCTTTCAAGTGAAAGCATATAGCATATGGAAGTTATGTAATTGAAACGTGTCTGATGGGTTGTTTTTCTTAAAGATTTGTAAAGATTTGTAACCTTTGCGGCCTTTTTTTAACTCTCGATATCAATGGCTGGAGACGAAAACGGTACGCGGATTTAACGGCTTATAGACCATTTACTCATAAATACGCGGGTTGTTTTAGCACTAATCGATCTTACAAAATAGTCAATCGGGGTTGCACTTATCGGCTCGAGGGAGTAATACACAATTTCCTGGCGGATTTTTGGCACAATCTGAGATGAGATCCTCATGAGAACAAAAATAAAAGAAATTCTTGCTGCCAAGGGCCACAATGTTTGGGCTCTACCTCCGCAATCGACTGTGTACGATGCGATTGAGATGATGGCAGAGAAGGGTGTGGGTGCGCTGGCTGTTACATCAGATGAAAATCTTGAGGGTATTGTTTCTGAACGAGACTATGCACGCAAGGTAATCCTGAAAGGTAAATCTTCGAAAGAAACATCCGTCAGGGAGATCATGTCTACCGACGTTATTTGTGGTTCGGGTGATCTGCGGGTAGACGAATGCATGGCTATAATGACCGAAAAACGTATCCGGCATCTACCCATAATGGACGGGGATAAGATGGTAGGAATGATTTCCATTGGTGACCTGGTGAAACGTATTATCAAGGAGCAGTCGTTTACTATTGAGCAATTGGAACTTTATATTCGGCGCTGACAACAGTTGATACATGGTCCCGTATCGCTGCCGCCCCATAGGCTTACTCGTTTGCCCTAAAAAACAGCGCCCAGCGCAAGAGCCATAAACCAGGCGGGGAACAAGCCAATACCCAGGGTCGCTATGCCCATGCCCGCAAGGGCGCTGAACAGTACGGCGATGATAGCCAGCGCAATGTAACTGGTATGCTGAGGGATTTGCGGACCTGGCTGGATGCAAGCGGATGCTCAGTTGGCGGCTGGGCGGTGCGACGTCTCGCTCGGAATCGAACTGGATGTCAGAGAAATGATCAAACTCTAAAAGTGTGGTGGAGGCTCTGAAAGTGTAGTGGAGGCTGGGGTCGGAATCGAACCGGCGTAAACGGAGTTGCAGTCCGCTGCATGACCACTCTGCCACCCAGCCTATCAGTCCTCTAAAGCAGTTGGCCAACATCAAGTCATTGGCATCGCTTCGCAATGCTGCAGTCCGCTCCGTGCGCGGACCGTCATGACCACTCTGCCACCCAGCCTTTTTCGAAGGCGCAGTGTATACGAAATCATGTTGGTTTGCATGAAAAAATTGCCCCATACTGTTGTAATAGCTGGATTATTTGTTTGCTTTCAACCAAGCGGATACTCTAAAATAAGCTCCTTTCCGACCTCAGAAAAATCTCTATAAGCCATTGATATTTCTGAATATTTGCGTTTAACAAGCCCGGGTGGTGAAATTGGTAGACACGCGAGACTTAAAATCTCGTTTCCGCAAGGGAGTGCCGGTTCGATTCCGGCCCCGGGCACCACACAGTTATCCTTACAGTAGTAATCCAATAGACTCCATCCAAGTCCAATGCTAGTGTGTTCACTCTGTATTTGTAGGCTTTTTACCTAAGCCTGTTATCCATGTCAGTCTGTAATAAAAAGAAGTGCGACTGATGAGCTTTTTGTAAGGGTACTGAACTAACGCAACAGTGAATTCTGGGGTGACACTCTTCTCAAAAGGTACCCGGGAGCACGCCAAGCATGGAGGGGGCCCGACCCCATGTCCATCAGAAAATCCCTGATCGAACTCATCGGTAACACACCTCTGATTCGGCTCAATAAGATTTCAGAAGAAACCGGGTGTGAAATTCTAGGTAAGGCTGAGTTTCTAAATCCCTGCGGTTCGGTGAAAGATCGTACAGCTCTGGGAATCATTCAGGCCGCTGAGAGAAACGGCCAACTGCAACCCGGTGGTCTGATTGTAGAAGGAACAGCAGGCAATACAGGAATCGGTCTTGCTGGTATTGGCAATGCGCTGGGGTATAAAACCAGTATTGTAATCCCGGATAATCAAAGCCAGGAAAAGTTCGATGCTCTCAATCTACTGGGGGTAGAGCTGACTCTGGTGCCGGCAGTACCTTATAAGAATCCCGATCACTACACAAAGGTAGCTCGGCGTCTGGCCGAGGAAAAGGCTAAAACTGCTCAACACGGCGCAATCTGGGCCAACCAATTCGACAATATCGCTAATCGAGAGATTCACTACCGATCAACAGGGCCGGAGATATGGGAGCAAACCCAAGGTATATTAGACGCATTTATTTGTTCCGTGGGGACAGGGGGTACTCTACACGGTGTTGCAAACGCACTTAGAGAACACAACAAGGATATCGTTATTGCTCTGGCCGATCCCATGGGTGCAGCGATTTTCAGCCACTTCATGCATGGCAAGCTTGAGTCAGAGGGTTCTTCGATTACAGAGGGAATTGGTCAGGCACGGGTGACAGGAAATCTAGAAGGTTTAGCCGTGGACAAGGCATATCAGATCAGTGACGCCGAGATGCTTCCATACCTTTATGATCTAACAATTTACGAAGGTCTCTGTCTGGGCGGTAGCACTGGAATTAATATTGCTGGAGCAGTTCATCTGGCAAGGGAGTTGGGTCCAGGACATACCATTGTTACGATCCTCGCCGATTACGGAAATCGATATCAGAGTAAACTTTACAATCCCCTTTTCCTCCAGGAAAAAGGCTTGCCGATCCCGCCCTGGCTCAAGTAAGTAATTGCTGTCGGATGCCTGAAACGTGTCGGGATCCCATTCACTCTCGAGGTGAAAACGGTGGAGAATTGACAATGAGTGCGCTAGGCCTGCCAGGTTCGACTGGATGAGTGGGCTGCCACCTCATTAGCCCTGATATTTCAGCTACTGTATTTCTGGGAAGACAACATTGCTGTTCTTGTGTGCGTAAGACGCGAAAAAGCAGAGTTCGTCACCTTGATACGCTGAGAAAGGTCGTTCCACCTTCAATCTTGATGGTTGGTATGTCTTTCCCACGATTGGAGAGAACTGTCTCTTAATGGCACATGGAGACCAATTTTGTAGCCCTACTCTGCTACTTTGGCTCGCTTTAGTCCTACTGCAAAAGGTTCCACACGTTCATTCGCAATCAAGCCCTGCTTAATATGACTTCAAATCTATCCCAAGCGCACCCGCCAGGCCTAACGCACGCTGCCGGATGATCCTGTGCCCCGCTTCATCTATGCCCATCTTTGCCAGAAATATCTGCATTTCAGGCCTGGACAGAATTTCATCGGGCGAACATACATCATGTTTTCCAGACAGAATCCAGTTCTCCGCGAGAAAGGGTCTCAGCATCGAAATTACAAAGGATCCGGATTGCAGAGACTTCTCCCACTCGACCAATGCTTTTTCTACGTCACAATTGATTCCAAGGAGTACAGACCCCCTGTAGAAAGGTGGGAAAAACTGATCTCCTACATCAAAAGATAATGCATCAGATTCCCCGGTCGCCACCTTATAGAGGCTATTGGCAATTACATAGAAGATATTTTCACCGCCGAGTCTTGCATTCATATACTGCAGGTGTGATTGCGCCTTCTCGAAATCACCTGCAACAGCCAGAGTACGAACCAGATAAAATCTACAGAAGAAAGAGTCGGGTTCCAGCTCCAGGCACCGCTCAAAGTGATCGTTGGCATCTTTGACATCATCCAGCAACACCGCCAATACTCCCAGAGCGTATTCGTCAGTTGCAATGCTCTGTTCAGCCACGCCTATGGCATACAGCAGAAATTCGCGAGCTAGCTGATACTCGCCGACATTCTTCAGCACATCCACATATGATCTTGTATCTATACGATCCTGTAGGATCAAATACCTCAGTGCTTCTTCAAGCAACAGAACATTCCGATTAATGTCCGCGATCAATAGTTGTTGCGTATATTTTGCGAGGTCACGGCTATCATTGTCATTGTGGTTTTTCCAGCGAGTGAGCAGCGAGCCTTTCAACTGCTTGACCTGTTGATCGCTGTATATCCCGTAGAGGTTGGCTAGACCGATAACGGTGAATAGTGCCAGATAGGGTTCTGTATAACCCGGATCCAGTTCAATTGCCCTTCTCAAGTGTTTTTCAGCCTGAATCAGGCTGGCGGCAGTGGTGATCGAGAAGGCTTCCACGCCTTTCTGATATTCTTCGAAAGCCTCAATGCTCTCTGTTCCGGTGTTAGTAATTGACTGGTCGAATCCATAACCCAACTCAACCCTCAGGGCCTTCACCACCTCCCTGGCAATCTCATCCTGCACCGCAAATAGGTCTTCCAGATCCCGATCATAGGTCTCAGAAAGCAGATGGGTGTCTGTTTCCGCATCGATGAGCTGTACTGTAATTCTGACCCGGTTACCGGCCTTTCGAATACTACCCTCCAATACATGCCGAACATTCAGTCTTTCAGCGATGGTGGTGATAGGCAGGTCCTGCCTGGCATAGTAGAAAGAGGAAGTTCTGGAAGCCACCTTGAGGCCATCCAATTTGGCCAGACCGTTAATCAGTTCTTCAGCAATCCCCCGGCCCAGATAGGCCTGATCCTGTGCTGCACTCATATCTTCGAACGGTAATACTGCGATGGACTTGTCAGTCTCTTCAGCGGTAACAGCAACAGATTCCCCTGGTTGATCAGAGCTCGGTTCGACATCTTCCGCGGTTTCTTGCGTTAGTGGTCGCAGCAGAAGACCCGTTGCAAGTATCGCCACAGCGATCATACCAAGTCCAATGAACAGCAATTTATTCTTATCACCATCAGTAGTCGCTGTTCCGGATTTCGGCGTAGAGAGGTCTTCTTTCTGCTTCACATGGTCCCTGATTCCTGCCAGCAACTTGTCTCTGTAATCTTGATCAGAGTGGTCGTATTTCAAAATTGCCTGATGCGAACTAAGTCGAAGTTGCAATCCGGGGGTCAGCTCAGTTTCTTCAAGATGTACTGCAATAGTGGGTATGTTAGCATCCAGTGCCAGATTGATTTCGTCCAGGCAATGTCGGGAATCTACTGAGTGTGGTGAGCCAAAATACAAGAACAACGCCGAATTTTGCAGTGACGTAGCTAACTCTTCAGACCAGCGGCTGCCAGGACTAATTCCCTCGTCATACCAGATATTGAATCCCTGATCATGCAGCCACTGGATTTCGGAATAGACCAGAGCATCATCTTCATGGGCATAGCTGACAAAGATGTAGGGTTCATCACCCTGATATGCAGGAAATGGTCTCTCCATGCCTTATTCCTTTATTTTTGTGGTGTAGATATTACGGTTACCCTGGCCAAAAGACCTATTCACCGTGCCGCATCAAGTAGCTGCCAGCCATAGATCAAAGTCAATGAAAGCGTATATGCGGTAATGGCGTAATACCAACCGCCCCCCAGTTTCGGCGTCTTAATCGATGCCACATTCAGGACGGCCAATGCCATCAAGAGCGTGTAAAGCATTGTGGCAAAAACAGCGGAATTGATAAGGCCTTCGAACAGAAAAACGAACACCAAGATCATAGCGTTCATATCCAGGGATAGACCTCGATAGGTCGATTCGCCAATCAGGCCAAATACGTTGAAATAGCTCAACCGAAGTACACTCGTCGCCATGATACAAAACGCCCCTGGAACGAACCAAGGGCTGAAATCACCGTAGCTCAACAAAACGATCGCCGGGCAAATACCAAAACTGACAATATCGATCAGTGAGTCAATCTGTACACCGAACATACGTTGCCTTTCGGTCCGGTCCTTCATGCGTCGGGCAATAATGCCATCACTCCAGTCAAAGAATACCGCCCAGATCAGGCCGATCATCGCACCCGGAAAGAC
>JASJXV010000119.1 GCA_030123805.1 Gammaproteobacteria bacterium | reverse complement strand
CCCCTCAAGAAAGATGCAGGCTGGTCGAGTCCTACTTCTATCACGCCGGTGATTTCAATCAGGTTCATGTGACGGATAGATCACCCATCAACGCTGATCCTTTGTGGATTGTGATGGCTGAGAAGGTCCACTTGCAGTTCGAGACCTAAATTCAGCAGTATAGTTGACAGAGATCAACGTCTGTTAAGTTATGTAAAAGACATACTGGGAGTCGTATATTTTTACAAACCTGATAGCCAGTGGCAACTTCGGCTGTGAAAGTGATACAGGCCTTCAATGTTGTTGGACCTGAGAATCGACCAGGATTTGGCAGACGTGAATTAGTCGTTAATATGCAAATGAAGTCATCAGAGCCCTCAGCCGACTGGAATCGATTCCCGGCGTTGGCATATCGTGATTTCCGTACTCTATGGTTCGGCATGTTGTTCGCCAGCGGCACCATGGCGTTCCAGTATTACGCGCAGATGTGGTTGATCTACTCGTTAACTGAATCCGCCTGGTTATTGGGAGCGCTGGGTGTTGTCAGAGGCCTGGCGACACTGCTGTTCGGGCTCTATGGTGGCGCCCTGGCAGACCGGATGGACCGGCGTCTATTGCTCTTTGTAACCGAAGCAGCTGCATTGGTAGTTTCCGTCGCACTGGGATTGATGGTGGTGTTTGGCCTCGAGTCACTGTGGCTTATCTTTTTGTTGATTTTTATCGGTGCGGCGACCGCATCAATTGATGCGCCGATACGACAGGCGTTGATCCCTGAACTGGTACCGGAGAGACACATCCCCAACGCTGTGGCATTGACCACGGCAGCCTATATGGGCAGTTTCGCGGTGACGCCGATACTGGCGGGATTCGTAATAGATGCCATTGGTCCAGGCGGTGCCTACCTGGTCAGTACCCTGGGGAATGTCGGTATTCTGGTGGCGCTGGCAATGCTTCACTATCGAGGAACGCCACGAGAAGCTCGAAAAGAACCCGTATGGCGAAGCATCCGGAATGGCGTTTCATACGCGCGAAAACAGCACGTCATTCTCTGGGTGATTATTCTTACCTTTGTTACCTCGGCATTCGGCTTTGCGTTGTTCCATGGTCTGATAGCAAAATGGGCAGGTGACGTTCTGGGACTTGCACCGGGTGAGTATGGAATGCTGGCTGCGACCTGGGGAGTGGGTACGTTAATCGCATCCTACACACTTTCCTACCTGGGCCAGGTTCGCCATCACGGGCGTATACTTATTATTGGATCCCTGTTGTTTGGACTGTCATTTCTGCTGTTCGGGTTTGCCCGATCAATTCCCCTGGTAGCCATCGCTTATGTGATTAACGGCGCTGCCTGGACATGTGCCAGCATCAGCGCTACCGCCATTGTGCAAAGAATTACACCGAATGAAGTCAGGGGACGGGTGATGTCGCTGTTCATGTTAAGCGGCGCCGTTGCCCAGATGAATTCCATGCTGCTGGGGCTGACAGCAGACTGGGTCGGAATGGAACTAATGCTTCCAGCGACCTCATTCCTATGTACCTTAATGGTGCTAATACTTTTGCTTGCAGTTCCCACGCTGAGACAATTGGATAGGGTAATTGACGGAATATTAGTTTCAGCGGATAAGAAATCTCCCACTTGATTTCCACGATAAAGCAACTCTTGAGTGAAAGGTTTAACCGCTTTTGTTGATCGAAGTCAAATTAGGAATTGCAGTTCCTATACATACTGGGAGCACCCTCTTCATTTCAAACTATCGAAGATGCACATATGACAAACAAGCAGATTTCTGATCCGACATCCTCCAACAGTAATAATCAGTATCCAGACAGAATTGCAGCAGACGACGTTAAGTGGGCAACGCACTGTACTGACTGTTATCCAGGCAACTGCCCAATGCATGTATTCGTCAAGGATGGCAAAGTGGTCAGAGAGGAACAGTCAGGTTCTATACCGGCAATAAAAGAGGGCATACCGGATTACAATCCCATGGGTTGTATGCAGGGCGTCTGTTGGAACCAGTCTCTGGATGGACCGGACAGGGCGGCGTATCCCCTGAAACGAAGTGGTGAGAGAGGAGAGGGCAAGTGGGAGCGGATCTCGTGGGACGATGCGCTGTCTGAAATAGCAGCACAACTACTCGATGCCATCGAGGAACATGGTCCGAGGTCCATAACACGGGATGGTAATCCTGAGACAGCGACAGTCGGGCCAACGGGCCGTTTCTTTGAAACCATTGGTGGCTTTGGCATGGACATGAACGGCTCCATCGGTGACTTCAATCCTGGTGTCTATATGACTTTCGGGAAGATGCAGATTGAAAGTTCAGCAGATGACTGGTTCTGCTCGGAGCTGATTTTGTTCTGGCACCGGAATCCTGTATATACCGCTATTCCTTTTTATCACTTTATTTCTGAAGCGCGTTACAACGGCGCAGAAATAGTCAATATCTCACCGGATGTTAATCCATCGCATACTCACGCCGACTACCAGATTAATATCAATGGCACCACAGATGCAGCTTTTGCTCTCTCGTTGGTTCAGGTGATGATGGCGGAGGATATTGCGAAGTGGCAGTTTATGCGGGAGCAAACCGACCTGGGATTGCTGGTACGATCCGATACCCGGCGTTACCTGCGTGAAACAGATCTGGATTCCAGTGGCCGCGAGGATCAGCTTTATCAGTGGGATCCGGATGCAGGATTACGCCAGGCAGACAGGGGTAATATTCTGCTGGATGGGGTTGAGATCGCGCTCTTCGGTAACTATCAGGTAACTCTTGCAGATGGGTTTGAAGTAACTGTCAGACCCGTTTGTGATTTGCTGCGTGAACAGCTGGACAATTCGTATACGCCTGAACTGCAGCAACCAATCACCGGTGTACATCCGGATACAGTACGGATGCTGGCGCGCAAGATAGCATCCAGGCGCACTAACATGATGCTCGGATTCAACGCCTGCAAGATCTATCACGGTGATTTGATTGAGAGAGCGATGAGTCTGGTACTGGCCGTGAGTGGTAACTGGGGGAAAAAGGGCACCGGGATCCGGGGTTGGGCGGTAGGCCTGATGGATGGGTCCCTGCTGGCCATGGGGAAAAATAAGCCCGGCCTTATGGCGGCCGATCAGGTATTGCAGAGTAGAGACAGCGGCATTGAGAGTATCAAGCAGCTCGATCCAAGCATGACTGATGAACTCGCTATGCTGGAATTAACAAAAGGTCCACGGGGTTTGTTGGGAACCTTGGAGAAAACCGAACCGGGCGCTGAAGTACCGGCAGCCGCGCATACTATTCCGGCATTCTGGTGGTATTACCAATCTGAGTATGGCGATCGTTGGAATACCAAAGAGTGGGGCGACAGTTCCCTGCCCAGAACTTTTGATGAGTATCTACAGGAAGCGCTGGATAAGGGCTGGTGGGCTGGATTGGATCATCCTCGAAAGGATGAAGTCCCGCAGGTATTGATCGAGTGCGGCGGCAATATGCTCAGGCGTTCAAGGGGGGGCAAGAAGAAGTTAATGGCTACATTATGGCCAAAATTCAAGACTATCGTCACCATTGATTTCCGCATGTCCACCACAGCCAGTTACTCGGACTATTTCTTACCGGCTGCACAATTTTATGAGAAGGTCGCATTTGCAATCACCGGCCCACAGGTGATGAATCTGACACTGGCAGATAAGGTGGTGGAACCGGCCGGTGAATCAAAACCTGAATGGCAGATATTCAAGGAACTGCTGGCAGCCATGGAGCGCATCGCCGCAGAGCGAGGTTTGGTGGACTATCAGGATCCGGAGGGGAAAGTTCGAAAGTACGCGGAATTTACCAACAGCTATTCAATGGATGGCTATTATGCTAACGAAGAGATAGTGGCGGATGAGCAGATCCGGGATTGTGTGCTTGCCGGAACCCTGCCGGAAGGTACCACACTGGATACACTCAGGGAGACCGGGTTTGTTCGCTTTACGGGCTGGGGAAAGATGCCGGGTGCCTTGATGCAGGCTTCTCCCTTTGAAACTAACGATACCCACACGCCGTTTAGAAATCATGTGGAAGCAGGTGATCCGTTTCCATCCTATGCCAGACGAGCGCAGTTCTATATAGACCATGAATGGTTTCTGGAGGCGGGTGAGCAGTTGCCGATACATAAACCCAATCCTGCCATGGGCGGTGATTATCCGCTGGGTATGACTTCAGGACACGGTCGCTGGTCGGTACACTCGATTAATCATATGAACAATACCGTATTGGGAACCCATCGTGGCTCGCCGAATGTCATGATCAACCCGGCAGATGCGAAAGCCAGAGGTGTAGAAGATGATGACCTAATCCGCATCTTCAATGACGTCAGTGAATTCAGTTGTCGAGCGAAAATAGCCTCCAACGTCAAACCGGGGCAGATTATCTCCTACAACGGCTGGGAACCTCTGCAGTACAAAAACTGGGACGGAGCCAATGAGATTGAGCCAGGCATGGTCAAATGGAGTGGTTTTTCAGGCGGTTACGGACATCTCAACTTCTCATTCCTGGGTTGGCAACCCGTGCCCATAGATCGATGGCTGCGGTGTGATTTTGAATTAGACAGAAGTCAAGAAGGGGTCAAGTCTTGACATGATACCTTTTTTGCCCAAACGATATTGCAAAAACATATCGCGGCAAGTCTGTATTCAAGTGCTCGCACGCATGCGATAAATCTTGTAAATGGTTGTAAGTCACTATACGGGAACCACTTGTGAGCCGTGAAAACAGTTAATAGATTATGTTGTCAGTGAGAGCTGTAGGGAATGAGGCTGTTACAAATTTAAAAGTATTATATCAAGACTTGACCCCCTTCTCTTCTATGACCCCCTTCTAGACCCCCTCTATTCAATGGATTATTGATCCAGGTCAATTACAGAAACCCGGTTTAGTTAAAAGAATCGAAGTACGCTGACACAGTAGCACTGGCTTCAGTGAATATGAGATTACGCAGCTTCAGGGGAATACTATGGCTGCAATATTAAAAACAGATACAGTCTATTCGGATTGGAAAGATATTTATCGCGAAAAGTGGCAGTGGGATGAGGTTTACTGGGGATCACATTGTGTGGATTGTTATCCCGGTTGTTGCCCCATGCGAGTGTATGTGAAAGACGGCATCGTTTGGCGGGAAGAGCAGTCGGGGAGTTTTGCCACGATAGAAGAAGGTGTACCTGATTTTAATCCCATGGGTTGTCAGAAAGGTGCATGCTGGAGTCAGTCGCTTCACGGTCCGGACCGTTTGCTCTATCCCCTGAAAAGGGCTGGTGAGAGAGGCGAGGGTAAATGGAACCGGGTGACATGGGAGGACGCTCTCACCGATATCGCCGATTCCATATTGGATGCCATCGAGGCATATGGTGCTCATACGGTCATCAGAGAAGGCACTCCGGAAGCGGCCTCCAATCCAGCGGTACAGAAATTCCTCCGGACCATCGGTGGCGGTGGCATCGATATGAACGGCTCCATCAATGACTTTTCCATCGGCCTGTATGAAACCTTTGGTAAATTCAGCCCGGTCTCTTCCGCTGACGACTGGTTTCATTCAGAGCTGGTGTTGATCTGGCATATGAATCCCGTATTCACCCGGATTCCTTTCTATCATTTTATCGCCGAAGCACGCTACAACGGTGCCGAGGTAGTCAATATATCTCCCGATATCAATCCCTCGCATCTTCACGCCGACTACCAGATACCCATAAACGGGGCGACAGATGCTGCCTTTGGCCTGGCGATTGTACAGGTCATTCTGGAGGAGGATATAGCGGATTGGAACTTCATGCGTGAACAGACAGATATGGGTTACCTGGTGCGAGAGGATACTGGCAGGTATCTGCGGGAAACTGAAGTAACAGGTAGCGGTCGGGAAGACCAGATGTATCAATGGGATCCGGACCAGGGTCTGCTTTTGGCTAACCGGGGTGACTGTCGGTTGAACGGTTTACAGATCGCATTGGAAGGCAGCTTCGAAGTGGAGCTGTCCGATGGGACTAGTGTCCAGGTGCGTCCTGTGTGCGCAGTTTTGACGCAACATCTGGATGCCAACTTTACACCTGAGAAACAACAGCCGATTACGGGCGTCCATCCGGACACAATAAGGATGCTGGCTCGCAAGGTCGCTGCGAAGCGTACCAACATCATGTTGGGCTACAATGCCTGCAAGTTTTACCATGGCGACCTGATCGAACGAGCCATGTGCCTGGTATTGGCAGTCAGTGGTAACTGGGGTAAACAGGGTACCGGGATCAGATGTTGGGCTGCCGGGATGCATGAAGGATCAATGATTGCGATCGAGAAGCCGGGGCCGGGCGCCCAGGCAGCAGAGATGGTACTTGCCGCCCAGTATGCTCAGCTGGATGCTTTTATGGAAAAAGACCCGACCGCCACTTTGGAGATTGCGATTCGGGATATCCCGCGCCTGGAAGAAAAACCTGTCGCGAATATTCCAGCCCTGTTTTGGTACGAGCATTGTGGTTATGGTGAAAGATGGAATACACCCGGTTGGGGAGACGATTCTCTGCCCAGAGGTTTTGACGATTATCTAAAGGAAGCCCTGGACAAGGGATGGTGGAATGAGCCACCCAAAGATCCGCCCCAGGTGCTCATCGAGTGTGGTGGTAATATGTTGCGCAGAACCCGTGGCGGTAAGACTGCTTTGCTCAATACGCTGTGGCCAAAGCTTCAGATGATTGTAACCGTCGATTTTAGAATCAGCCAGACGGCTCTGTATGCTGATTATGTTCTACCGGCTGCACAGCATTATGAGAAGATCGCTTTTAGCATCCCGACCCCTCACGTGATGAATCTGAACCTATCCGACCAGTCCGTCCAACCGGCGGGGGAAGCAAAAAATGAGTGGGATATATTCCATGCCCTGCTACAGCTAATAGTAGACAGGGGCAAGGCGCGTGGGCTCAGTGAATACGAACTGTTTGATGGTGAAAACAGAGTACTCGATGAGATGTTGGACAAATACCACATGTCCGGGTATTACAAGCGGGAAGATGGCACTATCGATACCGAAAAGATACAGGATGAAGCCGTACGAGATACAGTTCTAGCGGGTAATCTGCCGTTTGGCACAGACCTGCAAACCCTGAGGGAAAAAGGCCATGTCCGATTCACCGAGTTGGGTATAACTCCAATGGGTTCCGCGCAGGCTTCAACCATTGAACCCGACAAAACCTTTGTGCCGTTCCGAAATCATACCGAATTGGGCCATCCATTCCCGACTTATGCGAGAAGGGCTCAATTCTACATTGATCATGAATGGTTTCTGGAAGCCAGGGAGCATTTGCCGACCTATAAGCCGAATCCGAAGCAGGGAGGCGATTATCCCCTGGGCATTACCTCAGGCCACAATCGCTGGTCTATCCATACCATGAATCAGGCCAATGAAGTGATATTGGGAACCCATCGTGGAGAGCCCAGCATGATGATCAATCCGGATGATGCGCGTGAAAGAGGTGTGGACGACGATGATCTGGTGCGTGTCTATAACGATGTAGGCGAGTTCAAGGTCAGAGTAATAGTGGCACCCAATGTCAAACCGGGTCAGGTGATTTCTTATAATGGCTGGGCTGGATTTCAGTACACCGATTGGAGTGGTGAGAATGAGGCTGAACCGGGTATGGTGAAGTGGATTGGTTTCGCCGGAGGATACGGACATCTGAACTTCATGCCCAATGAGTGGCAACCGGTACCTGCATCGCGGTGGACCCGATGTGAGTTTGAGTTAGTGGAAAAGGTTGGTGATACATCGAAGTAGCATCAGTCTGAGCGGACCACTGGGGTTATCATACAGTTGCGTTACCTGGAATATGCGCTTCCACTTTACCCCTCGAGGCATGCATAAGCTATTAGTAGTGATCAGCATGATGCTTTGTCTCGACGCGGTAGAAGCATCAGATTCGCCTCCAGGGTCGATGGACGACTATGTCACCTGCGCGGTTTATTACCGCATGATAGTTGGTTCACTGTCTTCACGTTTTGGCTCCGACCTGGCTGAGTTGGTGAATATCCAAAAAGAGAATATGTATAAAATGATGGCAATGGCGCGATCCGCAGCCACCGAAGAATATGGCAAGGATCTGGGTGAAGATCTCTTCCAGGATCAATGGCAAGCAATATTTATGGACATGACCGACCAGATCAACCGCAATTACGACAATATCGCCAAATTGAAGTATCGTTATAATCAACGCTGCCGAAAACTTGGGGGCAAGTCATCGGTAATTGGTTCTCTTACCCCGGAATAACCTTTATTCTCAAGCGATCGCGGTCAACCCGGATACCGATCGCTACTGCCCCGATGATGCGGCTTGTCTGGCTCGCTGCTCGCGCTGCGCTTTCCGCAAGGCAATATACTCATCGATACTGAGAGCGTTATCCTTATTGCTGTCACTTAGCGCGAAGCTTTCCTGCATGCGATTTTGCATCCGCTGCGGCAGTTCATCCCAGGAAAGTCGACCGTCCATATCCAGGTCCATAAAACCAAACCACTGAGTCACCTCCATGCGTTCGTTATCATGAATTGGTTGCATTGATGTTTCCTCGACCCAGGAGAAGGTAAAGTCACCATAGAGCATTTCGTCCCAGGACTGTAAACCCCAGGGAACGATTCGAGAAGGGTCGGGATTACTCGGATTTTGTGCAGAATTATCATACACGGTTCTATGAATTAGTTTTGATCCCGCCGGTACAGGAAGAGGTCGCACGAATTCGTATCCCCGCTGCCAGTTGAAGTCATAGTTGGGTGCACTGAGTAGCAATTCCTCGTGACCGTCGGGATAGCGCAGCGAGAAGGTTGAACTCTTTCCCCGATAATGTGAATGTGGTAACAGGCTATACAGGATCGCCTCTTTATCAAACTCGAAATAGGCGGATTCCTGGTGCTCACTGGCGTAGGCGGGAATTCGAATTCTCGGATTCAGCACGACATTGTGGCGCAAAAAGTTGGCGGGTCGTTGGTCATGAAAATACAGCCCAAGGCGGGTTCTATCCGTCAGTGCCTTGCCAACCGGGGTATAGTGCATCTGTAACAGGAAGTGAGTTCCTTTCGGCACAAACACCCCTGTTCCTGCTGGCATGTGCGTGGTCTCATTTCCGGGAGCATAACCGCCGAGATAGTTACTAAACACACTTTCATTGTTGTTTGCCGGAACTTCACCCGGCTCACTCGTTCCTGCAAGCACATGATGCACGACAGAAACCTGCCCGGGCACAATCGTCACCGCTCGCACCCAAACGTCTTTATCGAGGGGATTGACTATGACCGGAAACTGATACTCGACCACGCCGCTGGCCGGTACATCAAATGCCGGAACTTCTATTACCAGATCCGGTTCGCCCAGTGGCCATTGTGGCTGCGGCTGCACCAGTTCAGATAAAGGATCCTTGCCCTCTCCTCGTGGACTACCGGCTTCAATCCAGTGCACCAATTGCTGTTGTTCTGTTGCAGACATCGAGCGATCGTCTCGCCACTGACCGACTTGAGGATCTGCATGCCAGGGAGGCATTCTGCGAGTCCGTATTACTTCACGAATCATCGGCGAGAAACCCTTGACCATCAGGTAACTATTCATTGCCCAGGGTGCGATCCCGCCGCTCATGTGGCAGGCAACGCAGTTCTTTTGCAAGATGGGAGCAACGGTTTCAGTATAGGAAATTTGATCATGCGGCTCATTGCGTGCGGGGAAGTTAATCAGGCAACCCATTGCTGCTTTTGCTTTCACTGCGTACTGTTCACCTGCCAGCATCGCATCCAGTGTGTTGACAAGGTAGTGATCCTCTGCAACCTTGCGCTGTCGTTCATAGGTAACGCGATCATTGATTGCCCCGCGATAGACAATATTCCAGCTGTCCGGATCCAACACCAATACTTCGGCGGTGCGGGTGACACCAAGAGCCTCACCGATCAACTGTGTCTCGTCATCCAGAATCGCAAAATCGATTGCCCACTCTTCGGATTCGGCGCGTATCGTCTCCCGATTATCTTGCAGATTCGAATTCATCATCAAGAAGACGACTCCCTTACTCTCATAGTTGTCTCTGATTTTTTTGAAGTCGGGTAGCAAATTACGGACTACCGGACAACCGTTGCCCTGTATCATGATGACGACTGCCTTGGCATCAGAGTAATAATAGAGA
>JASJXV010000224.1 GCA_030123805.1 Gammaproteobacteria bacterium | reverse complement strand
GTGGTCAATTTCACCATGCTGCGCTATTCCAAACTCCACCGGAAATCTAACTAGTTCCTGTCCGGATGCGGCCCACCGGATGCGGCCCACCGGACAAGAACTGATTAATTCTAACAAAATCTTTGTTGCACCAAAATGGTGCATATTTGGAGCATACGCGGTAAAATCATAATCGGTGTTTACGACTAACTGCCTATTTACCGGGCATTCTCGGCAACCCACCGATCTGGTTTGGATCTTGCAGTAGAGGTTTTGAAGACTTCTGAAGAGGTTCTGACCGCAGAATCAGCTTTCTGGATAGACACAATATTCATTTAGATCGAGAACTGCTCATGAGCGAACTTGCAGGACAGATACTGGACAATCTCAATGCGGCAATTCTATGTCTGGACCACAAACTGAGGATCAGGCTGATTAATCCTTCAGCCCAGGACCTTCTGGCGATTTCAGATACACGAGGAATAGATTGTCCTCTATCCGAGTATCTGCTGAATGGTCAAGAAATAGAGTCTGTCCTGTTTGATGCGCTGCAAACCGGTCAACCTTATACCCAACGAAAGGCACAACTGACATTACTGAACGGCAATCGAATAACCGTTGATTACACAGTTTCACCTATGAGTGAGGGTGAATGGCCAATGCTGACCATGGAAATTCAACCCATTGATCGTCTGCTGCGAATTGATCGCGATGAAGCGGTGCGCATTCACCAGGAGACGACTCAGCAGATGATTCGTGGTCTGGCGCATGAAATCAAGAACCCGTTGGGTGGCATTCGCGGTGCTGCACAGCTACTGGCTGACGAATTGGGTGGCAAAGACCTGGATGACTACACAAATATCATCATTGAAGAAACCGATCGCTTGCGTAATTTGGTGGATCGACTTCTGGGATCCAACACGCTGCCCAATCTTCAGGAAACCAATATCCATGAAATTCTGGAAAGAATATGTGCATTGGTAGAGGCAGAGAGCCCGGGACTCACTATTACACGAGATTACGATCCAAGTATCCCGAATCTAACCGCTGACAAGGAACAGTTGCATCAGGGTATTCTAAATATAGTGCGCAACGCCATGCAGGCACTAACAGATAACCTGGTCGAGCCAGAAATCACTCTGGTTACGCGCACTGAAAGGCAATTCACGATCGGCACGGTACGGCATCGACTGGTTGTTCGTATTGACGTGATTGATAACGGTCCCGGTATTCCAGAGCATCTGAGGGAACAACTTTTTTATCCAATGATCAGTGGCAGGCCAAACGGTACCGGTCTTGGCCTTTCGGTGGCACATTCGATTATCAGCCAACACCACGGATTGATCGAATTCGAAAGCCAGCCCGGATGCACTGTTTTTTCATTAATTATTCCCCTGGAGCAGCCTGATGAGTGAATCGGCAACAATTTGGGTAGTGGATGACGAGAGATCCATACGCTGGGTTTTGGACAAGGCACTCTCTAAAGAGGGCTTTGCTGTCCGCAGCTTTGAAGATGGTCAAACTCTATTGGCACAACTCGATGTTGAGGAACCCGATGCGATTGTAAGTGACATTCGAATGCCCGGGATGGATGGTCTGGATCTGTTGGCCCATCTGCAGCAGGATCACGAAGACATCCCCGTAATCATCATGACGGCACATTCCGACCTGGAAAGCGCAGTATCTTCTATCAAGGGAGGTGCATTCGAGTATCTGCCAAAACCATTTGAAATAAATGAAGCTGTCTCAATGGTTCGCCGTGCATTAACACATAAACACAGGAAATTTCAGTCTTCACCGGAAGAGCCCACATTGGCAGATACCGAGATTATTGGTAAAGCCGCAGCAATGCAGGAGGTCTTCCGAGCGATCGGCCGACTTTCAAATTCCAATATCACAGTTCTGCTAAATGGTCAGTCCGGCACGGGCAAGGAGCTGGTCGCGCATGCGCTGCATAAACACAGCCCGCGTGCCGATAAGCCATTCATTGCACTCAATATGGCAGCTATACCCAGAGACCTGGTTGAATCGGAATTATTTGGGCATGAAAAAGGATCTTTCACAGGTGCGGCTCATTTCAGAAAAGGGCGCTTCGAGCAAGCTGACGGCGGTACGCTCCTGCTGGACGAGATTGGAGATATGCCAGCAGAAACTCAAACCCGTTTACTCAGGGTGCTATCGGATGGTGAATTTTATCGAGTTGGTGGTCACGATCCGGTTCGCGTGGACGTCAGAATAATTGCTGCAACCCACCAGAATCTTGAAGAATTAGTACAAGAAAATCGCTTCAGAGCGGATCTGTTTCATCGCCTGAATGTCATTCGCATTCACATCCCAAAATTGCATGAGAGAAAGGAGGATATCCCTCTGCTGACTGCCCACTTTCTGCAAAAAGCGGCAACAGAGCTCAAGGAAAGGCCTAAAATCCTCAGTAAAGAAGCAATCCAGTATCTGACTCAGCTAAGTTGGCCCGGAAATGTCCGTCAACTGGAGAACACCTGCCGCTGGGTTACGGTTATGACCACCGGCCGTGAAGTGTATATTGAGGACCTGCCACCCGAGTTACTGCAGGAAGGACCCAGACCCAGCGAATCGCTGGACTGGGTAAATATACTCAGACACTGGGCTGACCGGGAGTTCGGTCACCTCAAAGATGATGAGCCTGGACTACTTGAGACAGCTACCCCTATGTTTGAACGTGTGATGATCGAGTCAGCACTACAGACTACAGGTGGACGAAAAAAGGATGCAGCAAAATTGTTGGGTTGGGGGCGCAACACGCTGACTCGAAAAATCAAGGAGTTGCACCTGGAAGTTGATCTTTTGAACGATGGCCAGGAGCTTGTCCGAGATCCGAAGGCGGCCCCGTCAGACCACGAGAACAGACTGACCTACTGCGGACAAGCCTGATTGGGCTGGGCGACTCCTTCAGCGACCCCGTCTAGGCGGGACCCCGTCTGGGCGACCCCGTCTAGGCGACCCCGTCTGTTCCCGGACAAGCTCCAGTACCGTTTATCTTTATGCACTTGCGAAACACGTGTCTATGATCTTTAAT